>BJFP01000166.1 GCA_014189875.1 Verrucomicrobiota bacterium
AAACGCTGCGCACGATCAACGATCACGTCCGCCCCGAGGAAATCGCCGCCGCGCAAAAGCAGAAGGCTGATCTGCACGCCGCGCTCTCCGCCGCCCACGTCCGCCTCGACTCGCTGCGGCTGATCTTTGGGGTGAAGTGACGCCGATCCTCGCCTGTCTTCGGCAAGACAGGCGCGTGGGTGTTCGGAGACGGCAAAGGCCTCCGGCGCGGCTGGAAAGTAGTCCTCGGCCTCAGCCGGTACACCTTCCGAATGGCATTGCCGGCTAAAGCCGCGGACTACTTTCCGCCGGCGCGTTGCGCCCTTCCTCCTCGATGATCTCCACCGTCGCGCGGCCTCCGTGCTTCGATGCGGCGGCGTCGAGCAAGTTGCGGATCGCCGAGATCGTCTGGCCGAATTTTCCGACCACTTTTCCGATGTCCGACTTGCGCATCTGGAGGCGGAAGATCGTCTTTTTCGGCGCGTCCTCGCGGATGATGACCAGCTCGTCGGGAAACTCGATGAGCTGGCGCAGGACAAAATCAAGAAAGCGTTCCATGCGCGCGTTGTTACCGCGCCATGTGAAAACGGAAAAGCGGAAAGTTCAGGAACACGTCCGAACTTTCCGCTGAAATTTTTCCCGCTGTGTCCGCGAGCGCGGCGCTGGCCCATGCAGGCCCGTTGAGGCCGGGTGAATTGCGACTACTTTGCGGCGGTCGCCGCGGACTTGCGCACCTTCTTGATCAGGCTACGCACGGTGTCGCTCGGCTTCGCACCCTGGCCGATCCAGTAGTCGGCGCGTGCGAGGTCAATGTTCGCATTCAGATCCTTCTTCTTCGGATCGTAGTTCCCGATGATCTCGATGAATTTGCCGTCGCGCGGGCTGCGCTGGTCGGTGACGACCACTTTGTAATACGGCGTGTTGGTTGTGCCTTCGCGGCGGAGACGGATTGCGACCATGATTTGTTTTTTTGTGTTCTGCTTGGTTTGGTAAATTTTACTGGCCGCCCCGCTTGAAGAGTCCGACGCCCTTGGATTTGGACATCATTTTCTGCATTCGGGGCATCTGCTTCATCATCTTGCGCATCTCATTGAAGCGCGTGATGAGGTCATTCACTTGCATGACGGTATGGCCGCTCCCACGGGCGATGCGCTGGCGGCGTCGGGCATTCAGAATATCCGGCGTCGTGCGCTCCTGGGGAGTCATCGAAAGGACGATGGCCTCCACCCGTTTGAGCTGCTTTTCGTCAAGCGAAAGGTTCTTAAGGTTGCCCATCCCCGGCAACATGCCAAGGATTTTTTCCAGCGGACCGAGCTTGCGCATGAATTTGAACTGCTCGAGGAAGTCGTTGAAGTCGAAAGTCGCGCTGCGGATTTTTTCCTCCATCCGCTTTGCGTCCGCCTCGTCAATCGCCGCAGCCGCGCTCTCCACGAGCGTGACCACGTCGCCCATCCCGAGGATTCGGCCTGCGAGACGATCTGGGTGAAAGACCTCGAACGCATCCATCTTTTCACCCGTGCCGGCAAACTTGATCGGCCGCTTCGTGACCTCGCGCATCGAGAGCGCCGCGCCGCCGCGCGCGTCGCCGTCGAGCTTCGTGAGGATGAGCCCGGTGATGTCGAGCGCCTCGTGAAAATGCGTCGCGACGCTCACCGCCTGCTGGCCGGTCGCCGCGTCCGCGACGAGCAGGACTTCCTGCGGCTTGAGATATTCGCGCACGCTGCGGACCTCGGCGATGAGCGCCTCGTCAATTTCCTGCCGGCCTGCGGTGTCGTAAATCTCGACATTGTGCGGCGTCTCCGCGAGCCACGCGGCGGCGAGTTTCGCCGTCGCGAGCACATCCGTCGCGCCCTGCGGCGGGACGAAGACGGGAATCGAAAGCTGCCGCCCGAGCGTCGCGAGCTGCTCGATCGCGGCAGGACGGTAAAGGTCGAGCGCGATGAGCACAGGAGCCTTGCCCTGCTTTTTCAAAAAGTTCGCGAGCTTGCCGCAAGTCGTCGTCTTGCCCGCGCCGTTCAGGCCGACGATGAGCACGCGTCCGGGAGGCGTGATGTCGAGCGGCGACGCATCACCGCCGAGCAGCGTCGTGAGTTCGTCGTGGAAGATTTTTACGATCTGCTGTCCCGGCGTCACCGACTTCAGGACTTCCTCGCCGAGCGCCTTCTCCTTCACCCGCGCGATGAAATCCTTCGCGACTTGGAAATGCACGTCGGCTTCGAGCAACGCCATGCGTACTTCACGGAGCGCATCGGTGACGTTTGACTCCGAGATCTTCCCCTTTCCGGTGAGATTCCGGAAGACGCCCTGAAGTTTGTCGGCAAGCAGGCTGAACATGAGGGCGCGGAGATTACGCGGAGAAGGGCTCTTGTCCAGCGGGGCGACAGCGGGCTGATGTCCTAACTTGGAGTTTGGAGTTTGGCATTGAGGATTTGGCCCCGCGCAGCGGACTGGCGATGTCCGGACAGCCTCGTGGACACGCGAAGCGCCTTGCGGCGGGCCAAACGCCAAACGCCAAACGCTCAACGCCAAACTCCAAATCAGCCTCCTACCGACGGCGGGACCGTCCCTGCTTGCCACCCTTCGCCGCCTTGCCGCCCGCAGCCTTGAGATGCCGCTCCGGATCGACACCGATTTTTTCGCACAGTTCGCGGAAGACACTCTCACGCTCCGCACGATCCTCCGTCTTGAATCGCAGAAAGAGCGGACGGTGCGTCCAGTCGAACGACGAATCCGCTTTGCCGTGGATGAACATCAGCATCGCCGCGAAATGCACGGGGTTTTCGCAATTCGGTTTCAGCAGACCGCGGAAAAGCGCGTCAACAATTTCGGGCGGATGATATTCCTCCACGTCCAACAGCGCCTGCGTGAGGCCACCGTAAATCTCCGCCCCTTCCAATGCGGCGACGAGTACCTTCGTGCGCTCCGCGTCCGAGACGAGATGCGGGGCGTATTCCGCGACGGCCGTCGCCACGCGGTGGTCGCTGCTCTTGAGCGCCTTTCGCAACGCCACCCGCGCCCGCGGCGAGTCGAGCGCAGCCAGCGCCTCCACGTCGCGCCAGTCCTCCACAGGGCGGCTCAGGATCATTTCCTCGATGGACTCGAGTTCCTCCGGCGTCGCAGATTTCAGCAGCGCCAGATCGTAGCCCGTGCCCTCGCGCCAGCTTTCCATCGTACCCTCCATGCTCGCGGCAAAACGCGCGACCGGGCCAGACGGCCCGGCGGATTTCCGCACTGATGGATGCTGGGAATGCTTCGGCACGCGGCCTGTGCGGCCCTCGCTGGGGTCATCGTCCTCACGCTCCTGCGCAGCCCTCACCGCCGCCTCCGCCTCCGCCCGCTGCGCTGCATAAAGCTCCGCATCCGCAGCGCGCTGCCTCGCATTCATTGCCTCGCGGATCGCATCCATGTCCGGCGGCGGCTCGGGCGGATTCGGCGGTTCGAGTACGAAGAAATGGCGGTTCTCAGTCGTGAATTCGCCGAAGTAGTCGGAGTTGTTCCGCTCGTAAAATTTCACGCCACCGACCGACTCGCGCCTGCACGCAGCCACCTGTCTCGCGAGCTTCAGGCAATCGCCGCAAAAAGCGGCAGGAAAGCCGCCGCGGATTTCCAGGATGGAATTTCCATCTGCGATCTCCGCCTCGACGAGCTTGCGCAGACACTCAGGAAATTTGGCGAACTGTTTTTCGAATTCAGCGGGGATGCTCATGGCGTTTTTTCTGCTGAAGGATTATCAAGCGCGCTAGTGACAAATCTGTGCGCCTGCGATCCAAGATACGGCGACGCTTGTTGAACAAGATGCGCGGACGATGCCCTCGCGCTATCTGGCCTGCGACACCTCGCGATGGCGGAAGCAGGACGTGAGGTGATCATTCACCATCCCGGTCGCCTGCATGAATGCGTAACAGATCGTCGAGCCGACGAATTTGAATCCGCGCCGCAGCAGATCCTTGCTCATCGCGTCGGACTCCGCCGTGCGCGGGGGCACGTCCTTCATGCTCAGGGGCCGGTTCTGGATTGGCGTGCATTTCACAAAGCTCCACAGCAGCGCATCGAGGCTGCCGCATTCCTCGATCGCGGCGATGCACGCCTTCGCATTCTGGATCGTCGCCGCGATCTTCAGCCGGTTGCGGACGATGCCGGGATTTGCGAGCAGTTCCGCGACCTTGGCCGGCGTGTAGCGCGCGATGCGCTCCACGTCGAAACGGTCGAACGCCACGCGGTAGTTTTCGCGCTTCGCGAGGATCGTGGACCAACTCAGCCCCGCCTGCGCACCCTCGAGGATGAGCATTTCGAAAAGATGCCGGTCATCATGCAGCGGCACGCCCCACTCCTTGTCGTGATAGTGGATGTCGAGCGGCTTCGTTGGCCAAGGGCAACGAGCGAGGTTCACAGGCATCTCGTTATTTGTCCCAAAATCTATTTTGCGACAGTTCCAAAATGTTGTTCCAACTCTCGTCGGATATCTGCCTCTCTGATCGCCAGTTTTTTGGTCAGATGCGATTCCAGCAACCATCTCGTTTTCCCTTTCTTTACTGCACAAGCAGCAAAGAAAACTGCGAAACTAACCGCAACTACGGCCTCCATGTATTGGCTTTCATTGAACTGGCGAACACCAATTGGGAGCAAGACAATCACAGCTAAGCCGAGTGTGCCGACAGTCAAGTTCCCTGCTGAAATTACCCCGGCAATTTGCTTTTTTTCAACTTCGAGGGTCGTAAGTTCTTCACGAAGGCGGCGGATTGCCAATTCTGCTGCTGTGCGATCGGTGCCATGCTGAACCCGTGCGATTGCCTCACCGATGAGCTTTAGGCTCGCGATGCCGCCGCCGCGCTGAACCATTTGTTGTGCGCCACAGTAGCCACACGCAAAAACATCAAGCTCCGGCGTGACGGAAATACCGGCACCACAATTCGGGCACTTCAAAGAAATGATTCCGAGCGGTTGGCTCATGACTCAGGAGTTCAGATGACGCTGCCTACACATACCACTCCTGCCAGTTCTTCCCCTTCTTCAATCCGGGCGTCGGCACGGGATATTTGCCGTCCTTGTCGGAGAGCAGCGGCGGCGGACTGTCCATCGTGAGCTTGTCCGCGTTCGGGCAATACTCGTGCTCGTGGTTCAGCATCTCGTCGAAAGTCACTTCCTGACCGGTGTGCGCGGCCATGCGGCCCATCGAGGTCACGACGCTGGCCTCGACGCCGTACTTGACTTCGTTGAACGGCTTGTCGCTGCGGATCGCGTCAATGAGATCGGTCCACTCGTTGAAGTGCGACTCCATCTCGTGCTTCTGCACGTCGGACTGCCAGATGAGGTTGCTCTTGCTCGGCAACTGCCCCTTGTAGGTGCTCGAAGGCAGGCCGGTGTCACCGCTCTTCGCGGCGATGGCCATGCCCTTCGTGCCATGCACGTAGCTGGAGTAGATCTGGTTCGCGCCGATCATGCAGCGGCCGTCCATGTAGAGCTTCGCGCCGTCCTCGAAGGTGTATTCGACCGCGTAGCTATCGAAATTTTGATCGACGTAGTTTTCGCGGTAGTGGCGTCCGCCGATGGCCTGCGCCTTCACGGGCCACGCATTTTTCATCCAGCTCAGGTGGTCAATGTGGTGGATGTAGAAGTCGCTGAATGCCCCGCCGCTCGCCCAGAGGAAGCTGTGGAAACGGGAGAGCTGCCACTGCAATTCCGTCGGCTTGCCGGGCAGGTTGTTGTTGGGCCCGGGATATTTTTCCGAGAACGCCGAACCGATCGGCGGCGACATGCGGTAGCCGCGCATGAGCATGATGTCGCCAATTTCGCCGTCCTGAACGCGCTTGTGCAGCTCTTGCAGCGCGCGGCTGTGGCGGCTGTTCAGGCCGACGCCGACCTTGAGGCCTTTCTTCAGTGCCTCCTCGTTCAGCTTCAGCATCAGGCGCGATTTCGGGCCGTCCGCCGTCACCGGCTTTTCCATGAAAATGTTCACGCCCTTTTCAATCGCATACGCGAAGTGGACCGTGCGGAACGCCATCGGCGTCGTGAAGATCGCGACGTCGCCCTTCTTCAGGCAATCAATCGCCTTCTTGTAGCCGTCGAAGCCGATGAATTTCTGATCCTCCGACACCTTCACATTGTTGGGGAGGGCGCGCTTCAGCGAGTCGTGGCTGCCCTTCATCCGGTGCTCGAAAATGTCCGCCATCGCGACGAGATTGATCGGCGGGCCGCTCTGATCCATCGCGTTCTTCGCCGCACCGGTGCCGCGTCCGCCGCAGCCGACGAGCGCGATATTGATCGTCTCGCTGCTTGCGGCGTGGACGAATGGGATGGAGATGCCCGCGAGCGCAGACGCGGCGGCGATCTGGCCGGAGGTCTTTAGGAATTCACGGCGGGACGAGAGGGGAGGTTGTGGGTTGTTCATGCGCCGGGAATCACGCGGGACGTTTTGCGCGGTGTCAATCGCGTTGCGCCACGGGGCAAAATATTCATCTGAAAAAGGCCCGGACTTTTTTCTAACGGAACGCGTCCTCGCCGGTCTTATCTATTGTTCTGGGGGGAACACTCGGGGTCGCCGGAGGGTCCAATGGATACCGGCGACCCCGAAACTTTTCCCGGGGGAGTGTGCCGAAACAATCGCGGGGCTCCTGCTTCTTGCGCGCTTGCCGCCATCGCGGCGTTCCGCTTGCATCGCGCCGTGGCCAATTCCGCCCTGCATCTCGACCTCGACGGCGCGTGGTCGCGCGATGCCGTCGGCGGCGCGGAGTATCTCGATGCCCGCGCTTGGGGCCCGCGCCTCCGCTTTTCCGCGCCGCGCGCGGAGATGGAGAAGTTTTACGACGAAGTGCAGCCGCGACTTGCGCCGTTCACGCTTTACGGCTCGGGCGAATTTCATCACCTCAGCGCGCTGTGGCTGCGGCAGTTTCGCGAGCCGCTCGTGCTCGTGTCGTTTGACAATCACCCGGACTGGGACGTGCGCCCGCCGCACTGGGGCTGCGGCGGATGGGTGAACCGCGCGCTCGAACTCCCGCACGTGCGGTCCGCGACCGTGTGGGGCTGCGGGAATTTCGAGTTCAACTGGCCGCACCGCTGGTTTGCAAACCACCGCGCGCTCGGCAACGGCACGCTCGCCGTGCGCGTGTGGCGCGAGCGGATGAGCGCACGCGTGCGCGAACGCTGGCCGGTGATTTCGCGTGACGGCTGGCGCGTTCAGTTCGCGGAGTTCGCCGCGAAGCTGTGCGGGAAAAATGTGTACGTCACGATAGACACCGACTGCCTGCGACTCGGGGACGCGGTGACGAATTGGGAACAGGGACTCTTCACCGCGGAAGACATCGCCGACGCGCTCAAAATCCTCCGCACGGGCGGCGCGGAGATCGTCGGCGGTGACGTGTGCGGCGCTTGGTCGCAGCCGGAATACGCGCGGTGGAAGCAGAAGTTCGCCGCAAGTTTCGACCGCCCGAAGCTTCCGCCAATCGATCCGGCGAAGGCGCGCGAGATCAATGCGCGCTCGCTCGCGATCCTCTGGCCCGCGCTCACGGGTGCGTGAGGCGGACGATTGCCCCATAGCAGTCTTGGAATTTCCGCACTGCCCCGCGTAAGCTCCCGAAAAATCCCCGCCATGCCGCACCGTCTGCTCTCCCGCACTCTCGCCGTCTGCATCCTGCCTGTGCTCGCCTTTCTTCTTGTGCAGACCGCATTGGCGCAGACCGACAACGGCAAGGAGATCACCAAACGGGCGTTTGTCGCGGACACCTCGGCGGTCGAGCCGGGGAAGGCATTTCACGTCGGGTTTCATTTTCAGATCGTCGAGGGCTGGCACATGTACTGGCGTTTCGCGGGCGGGCTCGGCGAGCCGCTCACGGTGGTGGAGTGGAACCTGCCGCCGGGCTGGGAGGCGGGGCCGATTGAGTTTCCGCTGCCGCACGCCGAGAAGGACAAGACTGGCTGGACGCTCTACGCATACGGGCACGAGGTGATGTTCCCGGTGAAGATCACGCCGCCGAAAAAATTCACCGGCGAGGTGACGCTGCGCGCGAAAATCAAGTGGCAGGTGTGCGCCGACGTCTGCCTGATGCCGCCGGGCCCGGAGGAAGTGCAGATCAAACTTACCGCCGGCGCTGCGAAGCCAGCGAACGAGGCGCTCTTTTCGAAATGGCTCGGCGAACTGCCGCGCACGGACGAGCCGCCGACGAAGGACGTGAAATTCGACCTTAGCGGAAAAAAGCTGAGTGTCCGCGTGGGCGGGCTGCCGGCGGATGCGAAGGCGGAGTTTTTCGTGATCCCGCCGTCCCGCATCAAGACGTCCTTCGAGATGGACAAGCACCCCGGCGCGGAGACTGCGCCTGACGGCGTGCGCGTGTTCACCTTTCCGTTCGACAACGAACTGCCGTGGAGCGGCCTGCTCGTGACGACCGGCGCGGACGGCACGCGCAAGGGCTGGTACATCGGCGACCCGCCTCCGGTGGAAGTCGAGACGCCGAGCGCAAAATCCGGCACAGCCGAGGACGACGGCGACACGTGGGATCCATTCGACGACATCGCGAAAGGCGAGAAGGGCCGAAGCGAATCCACGAGTCTGCTGAGCTGGCTCATCAAGGGCTTCCTCGGCGGGCTGCTTTTGAATCTCATGCCGTGCGTGCTGCCCGTGATCAGTCTGAAGATATTTGGCTTCGTGCGGCAGGCGGGCGAATCGCGCGACCGTGTGTTCAAGCTTGGCCTCGCGTTTTGCGCGGGCGTGTTTGGATTTTTCCTCGTGCTCGCGTTGCTCGTGCTCGCGCTCGCATCTGCGAACAAGTCGCTCGGCTGGGGCGCGCAGTTTTCCAATCCCGTCGCGCTCACCATCATGGTCGCGGTGATGTTCCTCTTTGGCCTCAGCCTGCTCGGTGTGTTTGAAATCACGCTCGGCGGCGCAGAGTCGAAGCTCAGCGAGGCGTCGAGCAAAGAGGGCGCGGGTGGTGCGTTCGTGCACGGATTTTTCACCACGCTCCTCGGCACGTCCTGCACCGCGCCGCTCGTCGGCCCGGTGATCGGCGCGGCGGTGAACGAACCGGGCAGCCGTATCTTCGCGCTCTTCGCCGCCGTGGCCACCGGCCTGCCGCGGCTGAGCCGCTACGGCATGTCGGCCTTCATGGAGCATCGCTACCAGGGCTTTCCGCCCCTGTGGCGCTGGCTGCTGGCCCCCGGGCTGGGCCTGGG
>BJFP01000167.1 GCA_014189875.1 Verrucomicrobiota bacterium
GACACGACGCGTGGAAAATCCCCGCGAGCACGGGAATCACGTCGGTCTTCGAGTAGGCAAAGATTTTCACGGCGCGGAGCGTATGCGGGAAGCGGAGAGATGCAATTGAAACGCTGTCTGCCCTGCTCGGCGCGTGGTGGTGCGCGCCCCTGCTGCTCATCGGCACCGCCGCGCCCGTGCTGGCCTCCGCGGAGTTCACGTGAACTACGCGCCTGACAAATCGTTCTTCGGGCGGGCTTGAACGCCAACGGCGTTTCATCATCCAGCCCAGGGTTGCGAGGAACGAGCTACCCTGGGAACCGGGCAACAAATCGAAACAACCCCAACGGGGTTGCATCCCGCGTCCCAAATCCCGCGCCGTCCGAGCGGATGGAACCCCGTCGGGGTTCATGATTGTTTTGGAACGCAAACCCAGGGTAGCCTTCGCCGCTTCGCGGCTGCGGCAACCCTGGGCTGGATGATGAAACGCCGTTGGCGTTCAAGCCCGCCGGGCGAAATCCCCATTCCGGGAACGCCAACGGCGTTCCATCAGCGTGATTCTTCCCGCAAGATTCTGGCATTCATTCCCTTGCCCCCATTCCTTTGCCTCCATCCCCGGATTCAGGATAATCTGTCAAAATTAAAGCTCGGCACAGCGGATTGGATGAGCATTCTCGCGAACCACGCTTGAGCGCATGAATCCCGCCGCGACCGCATCCTCCAGTCTGAAATCTCCCGTGCGGAGCAGCGTCACCAGCGCACGCTGCCAGCGGTTTCAGCGGGCTCGGCTACAGGACCGACAAGGTGAAAGTCGTGAAGGTCCCGAAGAAAACCGGCGAGCCGAAGCCCGTCCCCATTCTGAGCGTTTCCGGTGCGGCGGGCGCGAAAGCAAATTCCGGGCAGCAAGACGAATGAGCCTCCGGCAGAAGGACGAGGCGCAGGAGTTGGTGCGGACGCTTTCGGAAACCGCCAGACCGTAGCGCACGCCCTTCGCCGGACTCGAAAAATTCCCGACCGCAACGAAACCGATACCTGACCAAAAAAGAGAAAACCCGTGAACAAACCATCCAAGAAAACGAACCAGCGCCTGCACCGTCTCGAAGGCGAGATCACCCAACACCTGACGCACGGACTGATCCCGTTCTGGCATACGCGCGCCCGCGACGCGAAGCACGGCGGCTACCTGACCCATTTCGACGAGCAGGGCCGGGCCAAGCCGCTCCGGGCAAAGTACGTCAACACCCAGGCGCGGCTGGTCTGGTGGTTCTCGAGCCTCTGCCGCCTGCAGCCGGAGGTCCGCGGAAGCAAGGCTCTGGCGCGCGGCGGCGCGGAGTTCCTGTTCCGGCATTTCTGGGATCCCCAGGATGGGGGCTGGTATTGGACGGTGAAGCCGGATGGCAGCCGGGATGACATGGGCAAGATCGTTTACGGGCAGAGCTTCGCGATATACGCGATGGCCGAATACACGCTGGGCACCGGGGACAGGCGCGGCGTGGAGCATGCCTCGCGCACATTCGACCTGTTGCAGAAATTCTGTGCCGACACCCGTTACGGTGGATATTACGAAAACCTGTGCCGCGACTGGACACCCGAAGAGCCGGGCTTTTCCGGGGGCGACCGGAAGGGGCTCGATACGCACATGCACCTCCTGGAATCGTTCACCACGCTCTACGAGGCGTCCGGCGCGCCTCTCCACCGGCGCAAGCTGATGGAAGTCGTGGATGTGATCTGCGATCACATGATTGACACCCGGCGCGGCTGCGGGCTGAACCAGTTCAATCCGGCCTGGAAGCCGATCCCGGCCATCGCCGTGAAGCGAACCTGGAATGCGGAGCGATTCGGAGAGCGCCCGGCGCAGCCCACCGAGACGACCTCCTACGGCCACAATCTCGAACTCGTCTGGTTGATGAACCGCGCGTTCCAGATTGCCGGCGCGGATCCGAAGCCTTACCGGCCGCTCCTTCGGAAACTCGTGGACAACGCCCTCAAGCACGGCGTGGACTGGAAGTTTGGCGGCATCTATCGCGACGGTCTCCGCACCGGCGGCGCGCTGGTCAAGGAGAAGGAGTTCTGGCAGCACTCGGAGGCGCTCGTCGGCTTTCTCGACGCCTATGAAGTGTTCCGCGATCCCTGCTATCTCGATGCCTTCGAGTGCCTCTGGGAGTTCATCCAGAAATATATGATCGTCCGGGAAATCGGCGAGTGGCGGGTGCTCCTCGACCGCCAGGGCAAGCCGCTCGATACGAACGTGGGGAACGACTGGAAAGTTTCCTATCACACCGGGCGTGCCATGTGCGAATGCCAGCAGCGGCTGCGGCGGCTGCTGGGACGCCCGTAAGGAGGCCGCCGTCGAGGAGGGCGATCTCCGGGCGCGTTTCCCCGGCATTTTCGCCGGCGCGAACCGGTCCAGGGAACCGCGCGGCCCGCCTAGTATTTCCGGTTCGGCAGCTCCGACGCCGCGACCGATTGGTCAAAGACGCGATCCTGGATCACGGTTTTCTTGGGCAGGGACTCGCCCTTGCGCGCCTTTTCGACCGCGTCGAAGGCCAGCGGGCCCAGCAGCGGATTGCACTCGATGGTGCAGTTCAGCTCGCCCGCGACCATCGCCGTGAACGCCGCCCTCACCGCATCAATGGAGACGATGGGGATATCCACGCCGGGCTTCTTGCCCGCGGCTTTGATCGCCTCGATCGCGCCGAGCGCCATGTTGTCGTTATGCGCGTAAACTGCGGTGACGTCCTTGCCGTGCTGTTGCAGCAACGTCTCCATGACTTCCTTGCCTTTGCCTGTCTCGAAATCACCGCTCTGCGAGGCGATGATCTTCATCCCCGGATGCGCTGCGATGCTCTCGGCGAAACCTTTCTTGCGATCGATGGCAGGTGCCGCTCCGGGCGAACCTTCCAGCTCGATGATCTGCGCCTTGCCGCTGGTCTTCTTTGCCAGCCAGTCCCCCGCCAGCCGGCCTTCCGCCACAAAGTCGGACGCGATGAGCGTAACGTAGAGCGAGTCGTCCGACACCTTGATGCCGCGATCCACAAGCACGACCGGGATTTTTGCCTGCTTCGCCTCCTTCAGGATCTCCTCCCAGCCCGTCTCGACCTTGGGCGCGAGGATGATCGCGTCCACACCCTGCGCGATGAAGGAGCGGATGGCCTTGAACTGGTTTTCCTGTTTGCCCTGCGAGTCGGAGAACTTCAGGTCAATGCCCCGCTTGGCCGCTTCGTCTTTGATCGACTTGCTCTCCGCGACGCGCCAGTCGCTCTCCGCGCTCACTTGCGAAAAGCCGACGGTGAGCGTCTTGCCGGGCTTGGGCGCGCCGCCGGGGGACTCCTTGTCGGCGGACTGCCTGTCGCAACCGGCGAGTGAGAAGATCGCCACGGCGGCGAGCGAGGACAGGTGGCGGAGCGACGGGAACAGGGGCATTTTCATGGAGTGGAATCGTGCGTGGATTTTCGGGAAACTACCCGCCCGGCGCGGAGGCGCGAGAAAGAAATCGTTGCAGGATGATGAAGACCAGCAGCAGCCCGCCGATGGCGATGCGCTGCCAGGAGGAGTCGAAGCCGCTGAGATAGTCCGGCGCGGTCAAAATCGTGCCGTAGATCAGCACACCCAGCAGCGTGCCCGCGACCTGCCCGACGCCGCCGCTCAGGAGCGTGCCGCCGATGACGACCGCCGCGATGGCGTCCAGTTCCATGCCGAATCCATTGAGCGGATTGCCCGACTGCGCCTGCACCGTGAAAACCACGCCGCCCAGCGCCGCGCAAAATCCGCTCAGGGCGTAGATCAGCACCTTGGTGCGCGCGACGGGCAGGCCCATCAGGACAGCGGAGGATTCGCTGCCGCCGATGGCATACACGTTCCGGCCGAACCTCGTCAGGTGGGCGATCCACAGCCCGGCGAGCAGCACGACGACGAAAACGCAGGCCGTAAAGCCAAACATGACCCGACCGGGCAGCGGCAGGCCGAGCCCCGCCAGAGCCCTGTAGAACCCGTGTTCAATCGCCATTTCCTTCGCGCTGACCATGAACGCAAGGCCCCGCGCGAGAAACATTCCCGCCAGCGTCACGAGGAACGGCGGCAGTTGATAACTCTGGATCAGGAAGCCCTGCCCGGCGCCAAACACCGCTCCGGCCAGCAGTGCCACGGCGATTGCCGCCCCGGGATGAACGTGAAACTTCCCGATGAGCGTCGCGACGAGGATGGTCGCAAAGGCCAGGACGGAGCCGACGCTGAGGTCTATGCCGCCGGAGAGAATCACAAATGTGAGGCCCACGGCGATGATGCCGACGTGGGCGTTGTTCATGAACAGATTCGTGACCACACGCAGCGAGAGGAAGTTCCTGAAGGCCACCGAGAACGCGCCGAACAGCACCACGAAAACCAGCGCGGTCACCAGCAGCGGGAGATTTTGCCGTCGGAAAATCATGTTCATGCGCCGGCCCTCCGCGCGCCCGGTCGCAGCGCCGAAAGTTGCGCGCGCAGCCGGGGCGATTGCAGCAGGCAGACGGCAATGATGACGAGGGCCTTTGGAACCGGCGCGACATCCGAGGGCATGCCCTGGCGGATCAAAGTCATCGTGAGCGTCTGAATCAGCAGCGCCCCGACGATTGAGCCGACGAGTGAAAATCGCCCGCCTGTCAGCACCGTGCCTCCGACCACCACCGCCGTGATGGCGTCCAGTTCCAGCATCTGACCGAGGCGATCCGGCTCGACCCGCCCGACGTCGCCGATGGCGACCAACGCCGCCAACGCGGCGCAGACGGCGCAGAACACATAGGCGAACAGCTTGATGCCGCGCGCGTTCACGCCGCTCAACCGGCTGGCGGCCTCGTTGTCGCCGACGGCTTCGACGAAGAGGCCCAGCGCAGTCCCGCGGCAGGCGATGGCGGTGATCGTGACAACAGCCAGCACGAGAAGAATCGGAACCGGAATGCCCGCGACAAATCCCCGGCCGAGAAACATCAGGCCCGGGTCCGACACGCTGATCGGCAGCCCGCCGGTGATGCTCAGGGCCACGCCGCGCCCGAGCACCATCATGATGAGCGTGGCCACGATTGGTTGCAGGCCGACGAATGCGACGAGGGCGCCATTGAAGGCACCGGCAACCAGCGCCACGAGCGCCGCCACGCCGAGCAGCGCGACAAAGGGCCAGTGTCCCTGCGCCGAAAGGTGCGCCACCAGCGCGCCCGCGACGGCCATCACCGACCCCACGGAAAGGTCCACGCCCCCGGAGGCGATGACCAGCGTCATGCCGGTGGCCAGCAGCATCACCTTCACGGCGAGCCGGAGGATCGTCATGATGGGACCGTAGAGGTTGCCGTCGCGCGTCGTGATCTCGAAGAATGCGCGGTCAAACAACAAGTTGAACAGGACCAGCAGGCCAAGGCCGGCCAGCGGCCAGATTAGACACTGCAACGACGGGCGACGGATGAAGAATGAACGGAGCGCCGCGAAGGCTCCCGGCCGCGTCGGATTGGAATTCTCTTTCGTCATGCGCGCCTTGGTTCCACGTCGTTGTCCGTCCCATGTCCGGCGATCAGGTTCATGATGGAATGCTCGTTCACTTCGTCGCCGCCCAACTCGCCCGCTTTCCGGCGGTCGCGCAACACGATCACGCGCTGGCTCACCCGCACCACTTCCTCCAGCTCTGAGGAGATGAACAGGACGGACATGCCTTTTTCGCGGAGCGAGGCGACGAGTTTTTCGATCTCGGCCTTCGCCCCCACGTCTATGCCGCGCGTCGGTTCGTCGAGGATGATGAGCCTCGGTTGCAGCGCAAGCCATCGCGCCAGCAGCACCTTTTGCTGGTTCCCGCCGGAGAGATTGCGAATGGGCGCCTCGGCGCCGGGCGTCCGGATGTCGAGCAGGCGGATGTAATGTTCGGCGATCCGCATCTGTTCGGCACGCGGCAGCAATCGCGCCGGACCCCGGCTCGCCTGCAAGGCCAGGACGAGATTCTCGCGGACGGAAAGGTTGGGAATAATTCCCTCGGCCTTGCGATCTTCCGAACAGAATGCGAGACCGCGACGGATCGCCTTGCGCGGCGATGCCAGGGACACGACTTCGCCACGCACCCGGATCTCGCCGGAGTTCGGCCGGTCCGCCCCGAAGAGCATCCGCGCCGTCTCAGTGCGCCCGCTGCCGAGCAGTCCCGCGAGACCGACGACTTCGCCCTCCCCGATCCGCAGATCGATGGGATGCATCGCGCCACGCCGGCCAAGGGCCCTCGCTTCGAGGACTGGGACGGATGATTCACGGGCATCTCCCGGCGCGCGACCTGCAACCGTTTTTGTCGCACGGGCGTCCTCCTTCAATTCGCGCCCGAGCATCTTGCCGATGAGGTCGAGGCGCGGCAGTTCCGACGTTTCAAACGTGCCGACGAACCCCCCGTTACGCAGCACGGTGATGCGGTCGGTCACGGCATAGACTTGATCGAGGAAGTGCGTGACGAACAGGATCGCCAGACCCTCGCCGCGCAACCGGCGCATCACATCGAAGAGCGCCGCGCACTCCTGCTCGTCGAGGCTCGAGGTGGGCTCGTCGAGGATGAGCAGCTTCGCCTGCACGTCGAGCGCACGGGCGATGGCGACCATTTGCTGGACTGCAATCGAACAGGAGCGAAGCTCGCGCGTCACGTCGAGATCGAGGCCCAGACGCGCCAGCGCGCGCCCGGCCTGCGCCCGCATCGCCTTCCACCGGATGATGCCAAACCTTTTCGGCTGCCGCCCGAGCATGATGTTCTCCGCGACGGAGAGCGTGGGGATCAGATTGACCTCCTGGTACACGGTGCTGATGCCGTGCGCCTCGGCCTCCTTCGGCGACCGTGGGGAAATCGCGCGGCCATCGAATTCTATCGAGCCGCCGTCGCGCGCATGAACACCCGTGAGCACTTTGATGAGCGTGGATTTACCCGCGCCGTTCTCGCCCATCAGCGCATGAATTTCGCCGGCGCGAAGCGTGAGGCGGACATCCTCCAGCGCCTTCACCCCGCCGAAGGCCTTGCTGATGCTCCGCATCTCAAGCAGGGCCTCGCTCATACGAACGCGCCCTCCGCAATGGCGGGCCAGACCCGCTCACTCCCCGACGCCCCTCCCCGTTCAGACCGCTTACGCTGCGGCGGGCGCGAAAGCAAATTCCTAGCAGTCATGCGGGCCAGCGTCTTGAGCGGGTCGCCGCTGATGGCGTCGTGGCTGTACTTGAGGGTGCGCATGGCGGCAGGATGCCCAGCCACGCTCTGCGTTTCAACTGCCAATTGCCCGGCGTCGTCGTACGCGTAGGCGTCCGTCGCCACGGCGTTGCCGATTTCCAAGGGCCGCCCCGCCGCGTCGTAGCTCATCGTGACGGCCGGGGTGCCGTCGCTGTAGGTCATGCCGGTGACCTGATCGCGCAGGTTGTAGGCGTAAGTCGTCGTGACTCCGCGCGCCCATTGCCGCGTGGCGAGCCGGCCCGCGGCGTCGTACGTGTAATCCACGTGCGTGCCGTCGTGATAAGTCTTGCGCAGCAGCCGCCCGGCGAGGTCGTAGCTCCAGCCCGTCACCGATGCCCGCGCATCCGTGAGCGTGGCAAGCTGGCCCCGCGCGGTGTAGGCAAACGTCCGCGTGTCATTTTTCTCGTCCCGCGGCGTGCCATTCTTTGGGGTGAAAATGCTCATCGCTTGTGCTTTGGAGAGTCATTCGGAAAGCGAATAATCAGTCTGGCACTCTGTCTTTTACGGACGGATACATTTCACGGCGAAAACTCTCGCCAGTAAATACGCGAACTTGTTTAACTAGGTACTAGTTCCCCATTATGGATACCTTTGCCTTGTTCCAATCAATGTTGTGGCTCCACGCTCCGTCACCGTCACCTCCAGAAATCTGAACCTTAGGACATTGCCCTGCCTGTGTCGATACTGTCAAAAGCGGGTCTATTTGAAAGTATGTAGCATCACCATTGAATTGTTCAAGAAGGCATTTTCCGTGTTTACCATTAATATAGACATCTAGCCTAACCGTTCTCGGGAAGCTCGATTTATCACAAGTCACGACATTTGCTTTAAGTATTAACGAGCGATTGCCACCCCCGAGTGCGCTAATAGGAAATGAACATACGCCGGCGTCTTCGCTATAAAAGTCGGCTTTAATGTAAACAGACTTCGCTCTTTTCACTTTTGCAGCACACGACGACAATGTCATCAGTATCGTGATTGCTAAGATTATCAACTTCATCATTTCTTAAAAATGTTTTTAATCAGAGTTCGAAGATTGAGATTTGACGCAAGACTGATTGATTTTGCAGACTTTGGTAAAGGAACCAATTTTCGTTCTCCGCAGCAAATCTCTTTAAACGTAAGAGGCAATCTATTATCATTGTCATTCATTGAACGCTTTACCCGTTCCCATTCGGGAGTGGTAAAACATCCTTGCGACGCTCCGCATTGGTGAATTAATACTACCGACCTGTTTGTGTCTCCGGCGTTATGATCCCCAGGAATTATATGACCGTTTCCATTCGGGTCCGAAGGACTATTAATTGATGGGTTTCCGTTGAATGCACCGCCTTTCGTATATGGCGTTAGAATATAGCTTCCCGGTGGGATAGGGCCATATCTGCCATATTTTTTGTAAGGCCGGCTGCCAAGATTGGCAGTGCGACGAGGGTCGCCGTAATTCATGTTCGTGTCCTTTTCATTGTCACTCAAGACCCCGTCTGCATCCCAATCAAAGTCACCCTTCGCATCTCCTAAATGCAATTCTGGTGCATTTGCTATAAAAACATAAGGTGTCTCAGCAGTTGAATCTGAATATGTGCACGTTATTGGGCCGTTTGGATCCTCCTTGCATCGAATGCACTCGATTTTACCGTTGCGCTTGCTACCCTTTAAACCAAGTAAGTCATATGCATTGACCGAATCATTCCGAATGAACGCTATTATGTTTGCGCCGTCACTTTCCCCAATCGGATCCCTACTCATCCACCGCCCGTCTGTCGGGTTGTAGAACCGGTATCCATAGTAGAGCAGCCCCGTCTCCTCGTCCTGATACTTGGTACTGAAGCGCCAGGGGTTGCCTTGCGCTAGCGGACCAGCCGCCCTCAGCGTCTCGCCGAACGGGCCGTAGGTGTAGGCGGCTTGGACCG
>BJFP01000168.1 GCA_014189875.1 Verrucomicrobiota bacterium
CTTTGATCGTCTGGATTGGTCGCTGGGCTTGGATTTCAAGGCCAATGCGCAACACCGGCGACGTCTCTTACGGAATTTATCTTTTTGGCTGGCCGGTCACTCTCGTCGCCGCACTCAAGATCAATGCCCCCAGTCCACTCCTGGTTTTCTTTGCCAGCGTTCCTTTCGTTTTTCTCTTCGGCTTTCTGATGCGCCGATGGGTGGAGACACCCGTGAACGATTGGCTCAAGCCCGCCATATTGCGGCGGGTTCCACGCTTCGCCGAATCTCGCGCTCCGGTCTCCAGTCTCTCCAGCCTCCAGCAGTGGATTCAGCGGCTGACCTATTGGGGATTCTTCCTCGGTCTCGTCCGCTTCGTCTTCTACCCATGGCCCGGTAGCGCGAATTGGTTTGGCAATCAAATCTATCAACTCGGCATCCTCGCCTGCCTCGTCGCTTTGACCCTCCGCATCGTCCAGCGGCGAAGGCGGGGGAACTCTACCGCCAAGGCCTGATCGGCACGCCGAATCTGACGGAATCCACGCTGCACTCGTATCTCATTGATGAATGACACAAGCGGCTGGGGCCGGTGTGGAGGCGGAACTGGGAGTTGCGAACGATGCGGACTAAATCCCGCGCCACAAATTCCACGCCGCCGTCGTAATCCGACTGTAAGCGCAATTTTTCCACGCCCACAGAATTTCGCGGGCGGATTCGTTTGACCGCGGTTGCGTGAGACTTTCTAACTGCGGCGGGCCGTTCACGGCCGAACAAGAAACTCAGAACACTCACACCATGAAAAAGACACTCCGCCTCGCCATCACACTCCTCGCCTCCGCATTCATCCCGCTCGCCTCCGCTGGCGAACAGACCTTCCCCGCGAAGGCTCCCGTGCTGAAATTCGTCGCTCCGGAAAAGTGGAAGACCGAGGTGGACAAGAAGGACGGAAGCATCGCCGTCAACTCCCCGGACGGACGCGTGTCGGTGAATTTCGGCGAGGTGCCCGTCGCCGCATCCATGGAAATTTTCGCGAAGATGCTCCCCGAGATGGTGAAGGTCCTCAATGACGCGACGGTCGCCGAGAAGGCAAAGGAGCACTCCGAGGACGGGCTCACGGGATTCACCGCGACCTACATCGGAAAAATCGAGAACAAGCCGGCCATGTGCATTTTCGTCCTGTTCAAGGGCGGTGCGGAACGCGCCATCCTCGACAACATCGTCGTCTCCGACCCCGGCACGCTGCCGAAGGAAGACGACGAGGCCATCGGCAATTTCATGAAGTCCCTGAAAGGCGCGGCGCAGAAGTAGGTCGCACCAGTCGCTCCAAAATATTCCAGTTCCGGCGCGAGCGCTCCGGAACTGGAACTGCGGGCTGTTCACGGGGCCTTCCGCCCACGCACGTGAACCAGCCGCTCATCCGAAGGGACGAAGCTGACCTTCGAAGCGAGACGCCGATCCCCATTTTTCCGGAACTCCTCCGCAGTGCGCTCACAGCGTTTCAGAAACTCGGCCCAGCCCCTTTCATCCGTCAGCGGAATCTTCGACGTGGCGAACGTCTGCACCCAGACGAAGCCCAGGAAGCTGAGCCGTCCGGACCGTTGCAGGGGCCGCGAGCGCGGCGCGCAGCGTACGGCGGACACACCCATCCAACAGCAGGGCTGCAGCGGCAGGAATGAGGCGCAGGAGGTTCAAAGTAAACCATGCAACCAAGCACGTCCGCACGACGCCAGCAAAAGCAGCATAGGAAAAACAAGCCAGTGACGGTTCGCCCCCCGGTCGTCCGCTGCGATATTTTCAGCCGCACATCACTTGGGGTCACGCTCGCATCGTGCGCAACTTTGATGACCCGGAGGATTAGTCGGAGCGGACGAATTTGACGGACGCGATGAAGAGGCTGACGATTTCCAGCAAAACATACACGCAGACAGTCGCCGCGTTGCGAAAATGGGGCATGAGTACCATCGTCACACTCATTGCATTCACCCGAATCGGTATCGTTAACACCAAGCTCGCCTACGCGTTTGTCTGTCAGCCGAAGGAATTTTACGGGCAAAGTGAAGGCCAGCTTTTCTGCACGGTGTCCGTAAACTTCGCCTTCTCACACCGGGATTGACTATGCAAATCACCCAACACGCGCTGTCCATACTGGTCTCGGGGTCGCTCCTGCTGGCGGCCGTCCCGCCTGCTGTGGCGCAAACGCAGGCCAGGAAAAAGCCGGTTGCTGTCGCAAGTGCGACGGCAAAAAAGAAGACACTCCCGAGCATGACGCCGGTGAAAACCGGCAAGCCTGAATCGGTGCCGGAATCTGCGCCGTCCCAGAAATCACCGGCAGCGCCAAACGCCGCGATCGCTCCCGAGGAAATTCTGGAGTATCATGCGCAGCCTGCGGGTGTCCGGAAGCTCATCGAGTCCGGGCTCGCCCTCGCCGGGCAAAATCTCACATACAAATTCGGCTCCGCCGACCCGGCGAATGGCGGCCTCGATTGCTCCGGCTTCATCTACTATGTGCTCCGGCAGCACGGGCTGACGCAGGTGCCGCGCGATTCCAGCGGGCTCTACATGTGGGTGCGCAAGGCGCGCGGCTTCCGCGCAGTCATCAGCCGCAAGCCGGACAGTCCCGAGATGGACGAGCTCCTGCCGGGCGATCTGCTGTTCTGGATCGGGACCTATGCGACCGATCACGATCCGCCGGTCACGCACACGATGATCTACCTCGGCACAGAGAAATCCAGCGGCGCAAAAATCATGATCGGCTCCAGCGACGGACGCACCTATCGCGGGCAAAGGCGGAATGGAGTCAGCGTGTTTGATTTCACAATGCCGCGGACCTCCATCGCGGCCGAACAGCGCGCCACTTTTATCGGCTACGCGCGCATCCCCGGCCTGCGCGACTGATTTCAAATCCTCGATCCCAACACACTATGAAAAGCCAATCTATCCTCGGTATCATTCTCATCCTCATCGGCGCAGCCATCCTTGCCTATGGGCACTTCAGCTATCAGTCACGCGAGACCGTGCTCGAAGTCGGGCCGATCAAGGCCACGGCGGAAAAGACGCATCATGTGCCGATTCCGCCGATCCTCGGCTGGGCGCTGATCGGCGGCGGCGCAGTCGTGCTGGTTTTTTCTGGACGCTCGAAAGCGTGAGCACTGAGTGAGGAACACGGATACCGTCCGGGCATGAACCTCACCGAACGCAAGACTCTCACCGGGCCGCTGGTGATCGTGGCGCTGTTCATTTCCGTGGTGGCGACGCTTCGGTATGCGCAGGAGCTTTTCCTCCCGCTGGTGTTCGCCGGGCTGTTGAGTTTCCTGCTCTCGCCGCTCGTCCGGCGGCTGGAGCGGTGGCACCTCGGGCGCATCGGCGCGGTGCTTGTCACGGCAACGCTAACTTTCGTGCTCATCGGCGCGCTGACTTATCTGGTCACCAGCCAGTTCCTCGACCTTGCGGGATCGCTGCCGAAATACCGCGCCAATCTCATCGCACGGGTGACGGCGCTGAAGACGAGCGAAAATAATCCGCTGCGCCTTGCGGTCCGCACCATCAGCGAGGTCACTGCGGCGCTCAACAAGGAGGAGGCAGCCGCACGGGCGCCCGCGGCGACGGATAAGGCGCGGCCCACGCGGGTCGAGGTCGTAGAGACAGCAGACGGCTCGGTCCGGATGCTCATGAGCATGCTGTGGCCGGTCGTCGGCCCGCTCGGAAATGCGGCCGTGGTGATCGTGATCGCGATATTCATGCTGCTGGCCGGCCAGGATCTGCGCGACCGGCTCATCCACCTCCTCGGTCGCGGACGCCTCCGCATGACGACGCAGGCGCTCGATGATATCGCGCACCGCATCCGCGCCTATCTGCGTGCACTCTTACTGATCAATGCCAGCTTCGGCCTCGCCATCGGAGTCGGGCTCTATTTCATCGGCATTCCGAACGCGGTATTCTGGGGGCTGCTGGCCATGGTGCTGCGGTTCCTGCCTTACATCGGCCCGTGGCTCGCCGCGGCATTTCCCGTCGCGCTTTCGATGGCCGTCTTCGGTTCGTGGACGCAGCCCCTCCTCGTCATCGGCCTCTTCGTCGTTTGTGAGCTGATCTCCAACAACGTCATCGAGCCCTGGCCCTACGGCACGAGCACAGAAATTTCCCCGCTCGCCGTCATCGTCTCCGCGCTTTTCTGGACATGGCTCTGGGGCGGCGTCGGCCTGGTGCTCGCGACACCGCTCACCGTCTGCCTCGCCGTCGCGGGAAAATATCTGCCCGGCCTCTCGTTCCTCGATCTGTTGCTGGGCGACAAGCCCTCCATCTCTCCCGGCGACCGGCTCTACCAGCGGCTACTCGCGCTCAACGAGGAGGATGCGGGCGAGATCATCGAAAAGCACACACGCGAACAATCGGCGCTCTCCGCATTTGACGATGCCGTGATCCCGGCGCTGCGCAGCATCGAGGCGGATTTCCGCGCGGGCGTGCTCTCGGATGTCGCGCGCACCGATGCCTGCCACATGTTGCGCCAGATCATCACCGACCTCGCCGCGCCCATCGTCGCATCCGATGCGACGAACGCATCCGTCCTCTGCATCCCCGCCAGCCACGAAGGCGACGAACTCGCTGCGCTGATGCTCGCGCAAGTGCTGGCGGAATCCGGCGTCGCAGCCACCGTATTTTCATCCACGCTGCTCGCTGGCGAATCCATCGAGCAGGCTGCGGCGCTCGCGCCGTCCATCGTCTGCATCTCCTCGCTGCCGCCCGTCTCCACCATCGCCGCACGCACGCTGTGCAAACGCCTGCGCGCCCGCCTGCCCTCGGCGCGAATCCTCGTCGGACTCTGGCAGCCAGACGATGCGGAATTCACCGCGCGCCGCATGCGACTCGGCAAAGCGGGGGCCGACGAAACCTACCCCGATCTCCGCCGCGCCGCCGCCGCCGTCGTCGCATTCGCCGCCTGCACGCTGCCACCGGGAACGGACATACCCGCACCGCCACCGCCGTGAGCAGAGAATACAAACAAAGCGGCGGGGGTTCATCCCCCTGCCAGACATCCTTCGTTTCCGTCGCTGTTTGCTCACCCTCATCGTCGCTCGCTGACTCCTCCCGCCCGACCAAGGTGCCGCGCATTCAAATCTAGGAAATGAGGCAAAAAGGGGCGGCCTTTGAACAATACTCATGTAGTCCCCAGATGATGAAGCGCGCAGTGGCGGGCGTTGTTTTCCTGTGGAACAGGCGAACAACGGCGACCCGATGGCAACGCGATCGTCTCTTATCTGTAAACCAACGGTTTCCTAAACCGGTGCTGTAGGTTCGATTCCCGCCGTGGACACTGCTTACAACGCACCTCCCTTCCTCGGCGGAATTTTCCGGCGAACCATTTTCCGAAAAGCAAAAACGCTCCGGCCACATGAATGTGGCCGGAGCGTTTGCGAAAGGATTGCCCCACCTTTGCCGTCACGGCGGATGCTCCGTTCCCCCAATGGTTACGGGCGAGAAGCCTGGGGCGGGGCTCGGTCTTCCAATGAAGGCATGACCTAAACACGCCCACCCTGACCCTCTGTGTTGTTTTAATTACCGGTCCGGATTCTCCACCTTCTACTCGGACAACGCAGGGCAAATTGATTGGCGGATTGCGCGGCGAGTTTTTTTGAAAACGAACCTCGCGCTCCGCCTGAAAAATGTTGGGAAAGAACTGCGGTCAATGTGTGCCTGCATTCCTGTTCCGTCAACAGTCGAGATTGCCGTCTGCAGCTCATTCCACTGGTGACAAATAATCCGGCGCATAAAGAAGCCGGGCAGCTTGCATCGGATAGTGCGGGCGTCCCGCCTGCGCTACCCGAGACCCGCCGTCCTGCTCCCGATCCGGTGATTTGTGCGACATGGCATCGTTCCGCGTACCGCATTCAAATGATGGCCCGGCTCCTGCCGTCGGCGGCCACGGTGGTTGCGGCACCGCGCCCGAAATGACTTAGTGCGCGAGTGTCCGTTTCACCGATCGAGTTTGCCCGCAGCTTCCAGCCCCGCGTCGTCCGCCATGTGCTGATGGATTGGGACGGCACGACTTCGCTCACGCGCGGCGGGTGGGCGGATATCATGGCGGTGCTGTATGCGGAGCATCTGCCGCCCGTCGCTGACGAGACCGATGCGGCGCGGAGGAAATTTGCGCGCGATGAGCTGATGACACTCAACGGCAAGCCGAGCATTCACCAGATGGTGCATCTTGCGGATCTCGTGCGGCAGCGCGGAGGCTCCGCGGAGACTGCGGAAAAATATCACGATGAGTTTCAGCGTCGGCTCGGTGATGCGGTGCGCGTGCGGCTGGAGCGCGTTCGGTGCGAACCGCCGGGCACGGATTCGCTGCTCGTGCGCGGCATCCGCGAACTTTTCGAGACTCTGCGCGAGCGAGGCATCGCGCTCACGCTTGCGACCGGCTCTGTCCTGCATGAGGTCCGGCACGAGACGGAGCTGCTCGACGTGGCGCGCTATTTTGACGCCATGCACGGCCCGCGCAGCCTTGACGATCGTGATTTTTCAAAGCGCAAAATCATCGCCGGGCTGCTGCGCGAGCGCGGCGTCTACGGCCCGACGCTGCTCGCATTCGGCGATGGCCCGGTGGAAATCCGCGAGACGAAGGCCGTCGGCGGAATCGCCATCGCGGTCGCGAGTGACGAGGACAACCACGGCTCGGGCCGCATGGATGAGGCGAAGCGCGAGATGCTGCTCGCGGCGGGGGCGGATGGCGTGATTGCCGATTTTCATCGCGCGCGGCAGATCATCGCCGCGCTCATCGCACCATGAACCGATACGATCCTTCCGAACTCCGCGCGCATCCGCTGGCCGAACGGCGCAGTCTTTTGTCCGCGGATGAAACCCTCGTGGATCCGGACTCGACGCCTGCGGTGACCGATGCTGCGGCGACGATTGCGGAGGCGGCAAAAAACATCCGCGCAGCACGCGAGCGCGGCGCCGCAGTGATCCTCGTGTATGGCGCGCACCTGCTGCGGAATGGCGCGCGGTGTTCGTCATGATGGCTCGCGAGGGAGTCCTCGGTGCGGACGAAACCGGAGTGACCGCGCAGGTGCCGACGTTTGCGATCCGCGGGCCGATTGACATCGTCGGAGCGGGCGATTCGGTGTCGGCAAATCTGGCGATGGCGCTCGCGACGGCGAGCATCGTCATCCACCAAGTCGGCACGACGGGCACCGCGACGCGGGCGGACATCGGCGCGCTGATGTTTGGCGCGAGGTGATCGCCGGATCGCCGGAACCGAAATCGCAGCCGTCACATTTGCATCGCCCGGCGCGGAGCGCTGCCGCATCGTCCGCCGCATGAGCACACCCGCAAACGAACTGAGCAACGCCGAGAAGCGCGCACTGAAGGCGCGCGCGCAAGGACTCGAACCCGTCGTGAAGCTCGGGCATGCGGGGCTGAGCGACGCATTCGTGCGCAGCATGGATGCCGCGCTCACGCTGCACGGGCTGGTGAAGATGAAGTTCTCCGACTTCAAGGATCAGAAGCACGACCTCGCGCCCCAGATCGCGGAGAAGACCGCGAGCACGCTGGTGATGCAGGTGGGGAATGTGGCGGTGTTCTACCGGGCGAAGCCAGCAGCAGAAGAGAGGAAGGACAAATGAGGAGGGCGCTGCATCTTTTCGATGCGCGTCAACGTTTGCTGCGCATGTCCGGCGGGCTCACGATTTTCAGGCGTTATCAAGAAGGCTGGAGGCCAAGGTAGCGCGACGACGTACGGATTCGATCACGGCCGAAACTCACCTACCAGAAACGCGACGGGAAATGGGGCGGCCCCGATTGCGGGCTCGGCTACGGCGGTCCGCTCGCGGCGAAGGATCGACACACATTTTCCGCGAAGGTCACTGGCGATTACGTGAAGAACGAATTCCACGACGGCAACCGCATCGTCGGCGAAGCCAGCACCGCTCCGTGGCAGCTCTATGGCGTGACGCTCGATCCCGGCCTGCGCGTGCTCTTCGCCGTAGGCGTGAAGTCTGATGGCACCCGCGCCACGAGCCGTCCGGCTTTCGTCATCGTCCGGTGAAAGCGGACGACCGACACTGCCTTCGACCGTGAATCCAAAACACATCACCGCCACGCTTCAAACCGCACTGGTTTTTCACCTCGCTGCAATCACGCTCCGCGCCTGCCGACAGTAACGCCAACGGCACGCTTTCCCCGACAGCGAAGGGCCGACAGCCCGCAGAAAATCACGCGAGCGCCGTTCGCACCTCGTCCTCCGCAAGCGCGCGGTAGGTTGCTGGCAGCGGCGCATTTTTCTCCAGGATGGCAGCCTCCACGCTCGCGTGTGCGAGCTGCTCACGGAGATGATCCTCCGCACGCGCTGCAGCCGGTACGATGGCGTCGGATTCGGCGGAGAGTGCGAGGTGACCAATGCTCCATGTTCGCGCGGCGAGACGCAGCGCTTCGGCGAAACTCAGTTCGGAATGTTTGTGCTCGCGCAGCGAGGATTCCATCTGCGCGATGGCTTGCGGCTTCCCGGCGATGACGCCGAAGTCCTCGAATGTTTTCCCAAAGCTGCCGCCGTTCGTGCGGATGGAGCCATCGTAGTCGAGGCGCAGGAAAAGGTTCGGTGCATCGCCGCGGCCGAGTTCCGTGAAGAGCAGGCGCGCGAGAAATGGCGGGCCGTAGATTTGCTCAAACGCAGCCTTCAGCGCGGGCGAGAGCGAGTAGTTCGCGAGGCGGCGCAGCGCGACATCATCCGCCGAGCGCGCGAAACCTTCCGCGCTCGCCAGTTCGATGGCCGTGAGCCGCAGTCGCTCGAGATCGCCGGGATGCCCGATGCCGCCGAGCGCGATGCGATCGTAGATTTCAAAAATCTTCTGCCGCTCGCGGCTAAGCGTGAAAAGCAGGATACCCTCGCGATACCCGAGCGCGACGATGGGACTGCCCGGCGCGAGCTGATCCTCGACATACTCGCGGCGGTTCGCGATGGCCTCGACCCAGCGGAATGGTTCTTCGTGCATGATACTAGAGGATTCTTTCGATGTGAGGAAATCACTGCGCCCGATGCGCTGCAATCATTGCTAGTCCACGCGGCTACGTTCTTTGCTGGCGATTCCCTGTTCCGCCGACGTGGCACCGT
>BJFP01000169.1:0-4201 GCA_014189875.1 Verrucomicrobiota bacterium
CATTGCGCGGCGCGGCGTTCGGGGCATCATTTCGGATATGATTCCCTTCATGAAATCCCGCGTGTGGATGCTCGCGCTCGCGTCCCTCGTCTCCACGGCCAGCGCTTCCGATGTGTCCGATGTGTTGTCCGAGGCGCAGCGCTCCTTCCTCCGGAATGATTACGCGGCGGCGAAGGAAAAATTCGAGATGGTCCG
Organism: Verrucomicrobiota bacterium; assembly: GCA_014189875.1. Taxonomy (GTDB): domain Bacteria; phylum Verrucomicrobiota; class Verrucomicrobiia; order Chthoniobacterales; family Chthoniobacteraceae; genus SXWH01. Next base: position 196 of record BJFP01000169.1, read on the forward strand.
CAAGGTCGATCCGACGAACCGGACGGCGATTGCGTATCTGCGCCTGATCGCGGTGGAGGAACAGAAGAGCGGCGGAAAGGTCACGCGGAACGATACGGAGGAGGCGTGCAGGAAGCTCATCATGGAGAAGGTGGATCTCCGCGAAGCGTCGCTCGCGGAGGCGCTGGACTTTCTCAAGCAGAAGGCGGCGACGTTGAGCGGGGGAAAAGTGGTGGTGAATTTTGTCCTGCAAGTGGACGAGCAGACGCAGGCGAAGAAGGTGACGCTCTCGGTGCAGAAGGTGCCGTTTTCGGAAGTGCTGCGCTACGTGGGCGACCTCGCGGAGGTGCAGTTTAAGTTTGAGCAATATGCAATCGTCGTGAAGCCGAAGGGCGCGGCGCGGCCTGCACCGGCGGTGCCGCTGGAGCCGCCGGGCACGGTGAAGATCCCGGGGCTCAAATAGAGCAGTTGGAGTCGGGGCGCCCTCGCTCCGAGGTGTAAACACGGGGCGAGGGGGCCCCTGCTCCTTGCGTGTCAGTAAAAAACCCGCGCGAGGGACAGCCCGCCGGCGACGCCCATGAAGTGCGTGCGTGCGCGGACGTTCAGGTCGAGAAGGTCGGTGATGAAGGATACGGGCGCGCGTTTTTCCGCGACCCGGATGATCGTGCCGGTGAGCAATCGCACCATCTTGTAGAGGAAGCCGTCGCCCTCGAAGGTGAGCGTGATGAGCGGGCCGCGCGACTGCACGCCGATGCGGCGGACGGTGCGCACGGTGGCGGTCTCCTTCTGCCTGCGATTGGCGGTGAAGCGGATGAAGTTGTGGCGGCCCGTGAGCTTCGCGGCGGCGGCGCGGAGCAGATCGAGATCGAGTGGGCGCGGGACGTGCCATGCGCGGCCGATCTCGAGCGGGTGCATGTAGGTCGCGTTCCAGATGCGGTAGATGTAGCGCTTGCCCTTTGCGGAGAAGCGCGCGTGGAAGCCGTCATCGCCGCCGCGCACGCGCGAGGCGCGGGTGATGCGGATGCTGTCGGGGAGGTTTGCATTCAGCGCGGCCATCCAGGTCGCGGGGGAAAGTTTGCCGCGCGGGACGTCGGCGTGCGCAATCTGTCCGGTGGCGTGGACGCCTGCATCCGTGCGGCCCGAGCCGTGGATCCGAAGGGGCACGCCGCCGATGGCGAGGAATGCGGCCTCGATGTGATCTTGTACGCCGTTCGCCGTGGCTTGGCTCTGCCAGCCGTCGAATGGAGCGCCGTCGTAGGCGACGGTGAGCTTGAGGCGCTCGGTGGTCATGGGAAACGTCCAATGCCCAAGATCGCCAGCGCGGGGCAGTGTCTAAATTTGGAGTTTGGAGTTTGGCGTTGAGCGTTTGGCGTTTGGCCCGCCGCAGGCGCTTCGCGTTTCCATGAGGCTGTGCGTGCATCGCAACGCCGCTGCGCGGGGCCAAACGCCAGACACCAAACTTCCAACGCCAAACGCCAAAACAGGACATCCCCAAGCACGGCAGATCGCTTTGGACGTTGGACGTTTGCTCTGTTCATCCCAGCATCGCCTGCGCGTCGAGCCAGCCCTGCAAAATGATCTGTGCGGCGACCTGATCGATCACGGCGCGGCTTTGCTTCACGTTGCGGCCAGCGTCGTGCAGGTAGCGTTGCGCGGCGACGGTCGTGAGGCGCTCGTCCCACAGCTTCACGATGCACTCCACCTTTTCGCGCAGTTTGTCGGCAAATGCGCGCGTCTTTTCCGCGGCTGCGCCGGTGGTACCGTCCATGTTTTTCGGGAGGCCGATGATGATGTGGCTCACGTCCTTATCTTTCGCGATCTGTACGACGCGCCCGAGCGGATCGGGGGTGTCCTTCACGACGATCGTTTCGACGGGATGCGCGAGCATTCCGAGTTCGTCCGAGACGGCGACGCCGATGCGCGCTTCGCCGAGATCAATGCCGAGGGCGCGCTTCACTGCAGCTCCGGCGGCATTTTTGCGACGAGGTGCTTGATGCGCTCGGCCTCGTGGCGGCTGCACACGAGCAGCGCGTCGGGCGTGTCCACGACGATGAGGTCGCTCACGCCGAGCAGCGCGACGCGTTTTTTCTGCGCGGAGAAAACGATGCTGCCGGTCGCGTCGAGCGCGCTCACGTCGCAGTTGCCGACATTTCCCGCGCCGTGATCCGCGAGATATTTTGCGACGGCGATCCAGCTTCCCACATCGTCCCAGTCGAACGCGCTCTCGACCATGAGCACGCGCGCGGCTTTTTCCATCACCGCGTAATCAATCGAGATTTTCGGCAGGGTGGGGAACACCTCGCCGAGCATCTTGGCGAAGTCCTCGCCCGAGTGGAGGCGCGTGACGAACGAACTGAGAGCCGGCGCGTGCTGGCGGAGCGCGCTGAGGATCGCGGGGATCGTCCAGATGAACATGCCGGCATTCCAGCGGAAATTGCGCTGCCGCAGAAATTGCTCGGCGCGCTCGGTGTCCGGCTTTTCGCGGAATGAGAGGACATCATACACTGCGGGGCCGTCCGGGGCATCGCGGAGCGCGACCATTCCGTCGCACTCGATGTAGCCGAAGCCGGGGCAGGCCCACGTGGGCTGGATGCCGATCGTCACGAGTTCGCCGGTCTGCCGCGCCGCTGCGACTGCGGTGACGAGGGTCTTTTGAAAACCGGCGGTGTCCTTGATCAGATGATCTGCGGGGAGCACGATCATCGTGGCCTCCGTGTCGCGCCTTGCGACCCAGCCGACGCCGAGCGCGATGGCCGCGGCGGTGTCGCGCTTCGCGGGTTCCGCGACGATGTTTTCCGCGGGGAGATTTTTCGCGAGGGCGCGCACGCCGGCTTCCTGGTCGGCGTTCGTGAGGATGAGGATGTTCTTCGCGGGCACGAGTCCGTCGAGGCGGGCGAGTGTGGATTCGAGCAGCGTCCCGTCTCCGAAAAGCGAGAGGAGCTGCTTCGGGCGGGACTTGCGGCTGAGCGGCCAGAAGCGCTCGCCGCTGCCACCTGCGAGGATCAAAACGTAGAGGGAAGGAGACGACATCGGACGTCTTCCTAGCGGAAGACGCGGTGTTTCACTAGGGAGATCTGCGGTGCTTTTCATCCGCATGTCCGGCGCGTGCAGTGCTGGCCCAGTCGGTGCTTTACAGGCGGGCAATAATCCGCATGTTCACGATGAGCCACATGGAACCCGCCAAGCAAACCGACGTCCTCCAAACTTCGCTTCTCGCCGTCACGCAGACCGCGATAGGCTGCGGCCTCGGCCTGCTGCTCGGCGGAAAGATGAGCCGCGGTGCGCAGAAGACGACCGCGTTTTCTCTGCTGGGCATCGGAGCGCTGCTGGCGCTGCCGGCAATCGTGGACGCGGTGACGCATCTGATCAGCGGCCCTGCGACGGAGCGTGGCGCAAAAAAGCGGCTCGACAGCATCCGCCACGATTCAGGGCTGCCGGACGACGCGGAAGTTTTCTAGCTCCGGCGCGCGACCGGTTTCCGTTTGATCCGGGATTCGGGGCGCTGTTTTGGCTTGTTAGCGAAGCGTGTTTCGGAAATGATGCGGGGAAGCGAACTTAGCGGTGAGCCTATTCGCAATTTTCCCCGAACAACGGTCAGGCTCCCGGCTTTTTCGACTGCGCATTTTTCCACGACACCCCACTGAATCATGAGCGGCACCCCTATCCATATCCTGCTCGTCGAGGACAATCCGGGGGATGTCGCGCTGCTGAAGATCACGCTCTCTGAGGAAAGCGATGAGCGCGTGGTGGTCGAGACGGCGTCGCGTGTCACCGACGCCGCGCGGATGCTGGACGCCGGCGGCTTCGATGTCGTGCTGCTCGATCTGACGCTGCCCGATGCGAGCGGCACCGAGGCGCTTGTGCGGCTCCAGGCACACGTGTCGCGCGTTCCGATCATCGTGCAGACCGGCACGGACGACGACGCGCTCGCCGTGAAGGCGATGCAGCTCGGCGCGCAGGATTACATCACGAAAGGCAAGTCGGACGGCCGGATTCTGATGCGGAGGATCCGCCAGGCCATCGAGCG
>BJFP01000169.1:4838-9050 GCA_014189875.1 Verrucomicrobiota bacterium
GACACGCCCTTTGAGATCGAGCACCGGCTCGTGCGCAAGGACGGGCAGATCCGGTGGATCCGCAACAAGCATGTGCCCCGCCGCAATCCCTCTGGCCGAATTGTGGCTTACGACGGCCTCGTGTCCGACATCACCGAGAAGAAGCGTGCCGACGACGATCTGAGGACCGCACAGTCGCAGCTCATGCAGGCGGAAAAGCTTCACTCGATCGGCCAGCTCGCCGCCGGCGTGGCGCACGAGGTGAAGAATCCGCTGCAGGTCATCCTCATCGGCCTGCAGTTTGTCAGCGACTCTTCGGTCGCCGCGGATCCGCAGATGCGCGCCGTGATCCAGGAGATGCTCGACGCGGTGCAGCGCGCCAACGGCGTGATCCAGGATCTCCTCGACTTCGCGTCGCCGCGCGAACTCGGCATGCAGCCGCGCTCGCTGAATGCGCTGCTCGAAAAGGCGATCCGTTTTGTCCGCCACGACATCACAAAGGCCGGCATCAAGGTCATCACGCATCTCGCCGAGGGCCTGCCGGAGGCGATCGTGGACCCGACGAAGATCGAGCAGGCATTCATCAATCTCATCACGAACGCGTGCCACGCGATGCCCGGCGGCGGGACGCTCACCGTGACGACGAGGGAGCGCGTCATCACCGCCGCCGAGAGCCCGCGGCATGATTCCGGCGATCGCAGCGGCATCCGCTTCCGTCCCGGCGAGCCGGTCATCACGATCGAAATCCGCGACACCGGGGTCGGCGTGGCGCCGGAAAAGCTCAGCAGGATTTTCGAGCCGTTCTTCACGACCAAGAGCACCGGCAAGGGCACCGGCCTCGGGCTTTCCGTCACGCAGAAGATCGTCGATCTTCACCGCGGAAAAATTAGCATCGAAAACCACCCCGAAGGAGGCGTAATTGCCTCCATCACATTGAAAGCAATCAAACAGGGCGACGACGCCCGGAAGGAACGACCATGAGCAAGAAAAGGATAATGCTAGTTGACGACGAATCGGGCTTTACCCGGCTGCTCCGTCTCACCCTGCCCGCTTACGAAGTCTGCGAAGTAAACAACCCGCTGAAAGCCGTGCAGGCCGCAAAGGATTTCAAGCCCGACATAATTTTCCTCGACGTGATCATGCCCGAGGCGGACGGCGGGACGATCGCCGCGCAGATGCGCGAGGAGCCCACATTGAAGAACATCCCGATCGTCTTTCTCACCGCCATCGTGTCGAAGGACGAGGCCAAGGGCGGCAACCAGATCGGCGGGTGCGAATTCCTCGCGAAGCCCGTCAGCCGCGACCAGGTGGACGAATGCATCCGGCGGCACCTCGGCTGCTGACGGACGCCGCGCCGATGCGAAAGAAAACGCACTCTCCGGGGGAGCTCCAGCAGGAGCTGGTGAAGTTCTTCGAGCTGTCCCTGGACATGCTCTGCATCGCGGACTTGAACGGGTGCTTCAAGCGGATCAATCCCGCGTGGCAGGCGACGCTCGGGTTCACGACCGAGGAACTGTGCGCGGCGCCGTATGTGGATTTTGTCCACCCGGACGATCGCGACGCCACGTTAGCGGAAGCCGCCCGGCTGACGGCGGGAATGGACACAATCATGTTTGAAAACCGCTACCGCTGCAAAGACGGCTCGTACAAATGGCTGCTCTGGCACGCGCACGCGGACTTTCAGACGACCCTGATCTACGCCGTCGCGCGGGACATCACGGAGCGGAAGCGCGCTGAGGACATGCTGAAGGCGACGGCCGCGGAGCTGACGCGCTCGAACGACGAACTCTCGCAGTTTGCCTACGTCGCCTCGCACGACCTGCAGGAGCCGCTCCGGATGGTCGCGAGCTTCCTGCAGCTCCTCGAGAAGCGCTACGATAGCGTGCTCGATGAAGATGGGAAAGAATACATCCACTTCGCCGTGGACGGTGCGAAGCGGATGCAGGCGCTCATCCAGGACCTCCTCTCGCTCTCTCGCGTGCAGACCGGTGTGCGGCCCCTCGTTCCTGTGGACTGCGCAAAGATTTTCCGCGACGCGAGCGACAACCTCCGGATCGCCATCGCCGAGGCCGATGCCACGGTCACCTGCGACAGCCTGCCGGAAATCGTGGGGGACAACGTCCAGATCGCGCAGCTTTTTCAGAACCTCATGGACAACGCGATCAAGTTCCGCGGCACCGGGGCCGTCCGCATCCATGTGGGCGCGGTGCGCAGGCCTGGCGCGTGGGAATTTTCCGTGAGCGACAACGGCATGGGCATCGAACCGCAGTTCTTCGAGCGCGTATTCGGAATCTTCCAGCGCCTCCAGACGAGGGAGCAGCTTCCCGGCACAGGCATCGGTCTCGCGGTCTGCAAAAAGATCGTCGAGCGCCACGGCGGAAAAATCTGGATCGAATCCGATCTGGGGCGCGGAGCCACGTTTTTCTTTACGATTCCCGATAAGAAGCCCGGAACCTCCGGGTGAACGAAAGTATCATGGTCATGGCAGCACAGCGAACAGTCGAAATTCTCCTCGTGGACGACAACATTGGGGATGTCGTGCTCACGAAGGAGGCACTCAAGGGCGCGGAATTTCCAAACCGCGTCAGCGTCGTGCGCGACGGATGCGAGGCGCTCGAGTTTCTCCGCCGCACGGGAAAATTTGCGAATGCCAGCAGGCCCGACCTGATCCTGCTCGACATCAACATGCCCCGGAAAAACGGCTGCGAGGTGCTCGAGGAAGTCCGTTCCGACGAGGATCTCCGCCTCATCCCGATCGTGATCCTCACGAGTTCCGAGGCCGAGGACGACATCCGTCGCTCGTACGAACTCGGGGCCAACTGCTTCGTGACCAAGCCCGCGGATCTCGACGAGATGGTGAGGGTCGTCCAGGCGATCAACCATTTCTGGATCACCATCGCCAAGCTCCCGCGGCAGCTCTGAAGCAATGGAGCGCCGCGCGTCCCGGCCGGCCACGCCCGCTCTGCGCGCAGCGCAACATTTTTCCCCGACACGGTGCAGGAATGTGCGCGCAAGAAATCCAGCCGGGAGCCATCGGAGCAATGGCGCACGCGCGTCTCGCAAGGAGTAGGGGCGCCCCTGCTCCCTGGCTACTTCAGCGCCTGGATGAAGAGGATCAGCGACTCGACCTGCGAGGCATTGAGCGCGCCCGCATAGCTCGGCATCGCGTATTCGCCGCGCTCGTAGCCGGTCACGATCTTCGCGGAGGGATCGAGGATCGCTTCACGGAGGTAGGCGGCATCCGCGAGCGCGTGTCCCTTCTTCTTGTCCTTCGTGAAAAAGTCGCGCCCGTTGCCGGAGAGTCCCTTCCACGTCGGGCCGACGTGCGCCATGTCCGTGCCCTCCTGTGAGTGGCACGCGATGCACCCAAACATCTGCGCGACCCTCCGCCCTTCCCCGGGACTGGAAGGCGCCGTGTTCTGCACCTTCGCAGCGCGTGGCGTGAGATCCACGGTGACGTTTCCGAACCCCTCGCGCTCCGCGTCGCATTTCGTCAGCGTTTAGGGCGTGGTGTAGGCGTTCCCCTCGAACGCCATGCCGGACTCCGTCGCGAGCGACCAGCCCACGCGGAGCTGCTGCACGGCCTTCATGCCTGGCACGCCGATGAAGACGCTGCGCCGGTCGAGCGAGAGATACGCGCTGCTCGCGGTCAGGTGATCCTGCCCCGGGGTGCCGTCCGCCCGGTAAAGTGCGGAGCCGTACGTGTGGGCGCGGGCGTAGTGGTTCGTCGAGAGTGAAAAGTTTGCCGGATCGGTCGCCGTCTTCTCATCGAGCGGCACATCGAAGCGGAGCAGCACGCCCTTCTGCGTCGCGATGACCGCGCGCGGCAGCACGCACGGCGCGCCCGTGTGGCGCACTCGGGCAAGGCCGCTGATGCGCGTGGCCGTCGTCCCCCAGCCGGTGATCTGGAAGCCCGTGACGTAGAGCTGCCCGTCCGCGGAATTCACCGAGCCGTTCAGCAGCGGAAAATCAAATGAGCTCGTGATGCTCGTCACCGCAGCCTGCGGTTTCGACGATCGGTTGTTCATCATCACGCGGAAAATTTCCGGCCTGTTGAAGCCGATGTGGATCATCGAATTGTCGAGCGCGCCCATCTTTGCGTCGAAGAGCCACACCTGCGAGGTTCCGGACGCGTTCACCGCGTGCGGAATCCAAGTGAGCGGCTCGGCGATCGGCGCGGGATATTTCTCGTGCGGCTCCAGCTCGCTGAGGAATCCGTGGAACTCATTTTTT
>BJFP01000170.1 GCA_014189875.1 Verrucomicrobiota bacterium
CGACGGTGAGGACGTGCGGACTGCTCAGCGAGACGGCTTCGCTCAGGTCGCGCTTGATCTCCGTGACGATACCATTCACCGGGCTGCGCATCGTGCGCGTCTCGATCGCGGCCTAGATTTTCCGGATCTCCGCCTCGCGGATTTTTAGGTCGGCGCGCGAGCGCTCGAGTTCCTCTTTCGCGGCGCGCTGGCTACGGGCAAGTTCGTCGAGCCGTTCCACTTTTGTCCGCTGAAGTCCGCCTTGGATTTTCGCGATCTCGAGCTCGGCATCGAGTTGCGCGACGTCGAGGCGCGCGAGTATTTGCCCCTGCTTGACGACGGTTCCCTCCTCGACGGGGAGTTCCTTGATCACTCCGGCTTCTGCGGCGCTGACTGTGATCGTCTTGTAAGGCTCGGTGTAGCCGGGCACGTCCGCATGCGCGGTGAATGCGAGCAGTGCGAGCAGTGGCGTGAGGAGGAATTTAGAGAGCTTGTTTGAGTTCATCGATCCAGCGGTCGTATTCGGCCAGTGCGCGGCGGCCATTGCGGTCTGCGTGCTCCACGCTGCGCTGTGCGCGGAGAAAATATGCGGCGGTGTCGGGCGGGAGTTCGCCCTCGGGAGTCGCGGTCATGCGGGCGAATTTTGCGGCTGCCGTCGGGCCGAGGCGGCGGAGAAGGTCGTCATCGAGGGACAGAAAAAATTGCGCGCTGCCGGGCTGCCCCTGCCGCGCAGCGCGCCCGATGAGCTGGCGATCAATGCGCGCGCTCTCGTGCCGTTCGAGGCCGATCACGTGCAGTCCGCCGGCGCTCTCACTCTGCGGCGGGAGCGGGATGTGTGCGCCGCGGCCGGCCATGTTTGTGGCGATGGTGATGTTGCCGGGTTCGCCGGCCTTCGCGATGATTTCGGCTTCGTCGGAGTCCTGCTTCGCGTTCAGCAGCCGGAATGGAAATTTGAACTTTGAAAGCAGCTCGGCGAGTTCCTCGCTGTTCGCCACGGTGCGCGTGCCGACGAGGACGGGCTGGCCTTTTCCGTGCCGCTCGAAGATGTCGCGCGTGACCGCGGCGAGCTTCGCAGCGCGATCCATGAAGACGCGATCGGGAAGCTCTGTGCGACGGCACGGGCGGTTGAGCGGGACGACGCGGACATTCAGGTCGTATGCCTCGCGAAGTTCGGACGCGGCCTCGGCGGCGGTGCCGGTCATGCCGCACGCCTTTTCGTAGAGCCGGAAATATCCGGGGCGCGTGATGGTCGCTTCGCTGGGATTTTCCGCGGTGATGGTCACCGCGGATGCAGCCTCGACCGCCTGGTGCAGGCCGTCGCGCCAAGTCCGATCGGGGCATGGGCGGCCTGTGAATTCATCCACGATGACGACCTTCCCCTCTGTCACGATGAAATGGACATCGCGGTGCAGCCGGTGCCGTGCGTGGAGCGCCTGCTCGACATAGTGGGTCCACACGCGGCGGAGGTGCGGCAGCGCATCGTCAGTGAGCGCGGCGTGCGCGCGGAATTTTCCCGTGTCCGAGAGCAGCAGCGGATCGTGCGGCGTGGTGGAGAAAAAATCCTCGCCGTGCTTCAGCGTGCGCGCGATTTGATCGGCGAGGAGATACGGCGCGGGTTCCTTGCAGGGCGCGTTTTCTCCCATCGAGATGATGAGCGGGCTGCGCGCCTCATCGAGGAGGATGCTGTCCGCCTCATCAATGATCGCGAAGGCATGGCCGCGCTGCACGGTGTCGGGTTTCGGACGGGCCACACCGAGCAGGAGTTCGTGAAAGGCATGAGGCCGCGCGCCGCCTGCGGCGCGGATCGCGAGCTGGTCGCGCAGGTAGTCGAATCCGAATTCCGTGCCGACTCCGTAGGTCACATCACAATCGTACGCGGCCTTCTTTTTCGGCTTTGGCGCGCGCTCTTCGAGGAGGCCGGTGGTAATGCCGAGCAGAGCGAATACGGGCTGCGCAAACTCGCAGTCGCGCGCCGCGAGATAGGGATTCACCGTCGAGATATGCGCGCCGCGCCCGTGCATCGCGAAGACGAATGCGGGCAGCAGCGCGACTAGCGTCTTGCCTTCGCCGGTCGCCATCTCCGCGACGCGCCCCTCGGTGAGCGCGAGGCCGGCCATGAGCTGGCAGTCGTACGGCTGGAGCTTGCGCGTTCGGCGGATGGACTCGGCGATCAACGCGATAGCGCGGATGGGGAGATCGTCCGCAGCGCTGCGGCTGCGTGATTCTTTGCGAAGTGCGGCGGCGTGCTCACGCAGGCGGCTGTCACCTTCGTCTGCATGGATCGCGGAGGCCGCGCGGATCGCGGCGACCGCGCCGGAGAACCGGCGCGTGGTGGCCGGTGCGCCTGTGCCTGTGCCAAAGATGCCCGAGAGGTGAAACACGGTTGGGAGAGATTGCGGATCAACATGCACGCTTTGCGCCATCGCGTCGGAAATGTCGGACCGGCGGTGGCATGGAGACGCGGGGCGACAGTCGCGGGATCCGGCCTATTCGCGTTCGGTGTTCGCCTTCCCGCTGGGTGCGGATTTTCCGTCGCGGCCTGCTTTTTCGAGATAGAGCAGCGGGAGATTCTGCTCGTCGCGGCCACGCATGATCTGGATGCCTTCGAAGGCGAGCAGCTTGCCTTTCGCGCGCTGGAGGTTCACGAGCGCGACCTGGTACTCAGATGCGGCCATGATGAATTCCTCCTCGGCGCGGGCGCGGCGATCCTGCGCGTCGAGCATGCGGTCAATGTAGTCCGTGGTCTGACTGATGTTCGCGGACTTCGTGGCCTCTGCGCCGATGAGCGCGGAGACGGCGGGGTCGAGGAAAGGCTGCACGCTCCGGCGGGCCTGGAGGCTCTCGATGTCCTCGGAGTATGCCTTCACGGCGGCGTATTTTGCGGTCGCTTCGCGGTAGGCCGTGCCGACTTCGCGGGCGCTGATTTTCACCTCGAGCAGGACGCTATCCACCGTCGTGCGGAGCTGATCGACCTGCTGGCGCAGCTCGAGCTTGCGGCGTTCGAGGCGGGCGCGCGCGATGTTGTTTTCGAGCGGGTACTTCAGCTCGAAGCCCACGGTGAAGCCGGGCGCGCCGGTGTTGTGCTGGCGGCTGTATCCGGAGAAAAAGTCGGTGTTGTCCATGCCTCCGAGGCAGCCCTTGAGGACGAGGTTCAGCTCGGGGAGCACTTCGTTGCGGCTCATCTTTTCGCGGATGGTCGCGGCGCGGAGCTGGTTGAATGCCTGGTTGATCTCCGGGCGGCACTGGAGCGCGGTCTGCGCGGCCTGCTGCGCATCCACCATTTCGCCGCTGAGCACAAGGCGGTCGGCGGAGACGAGCTCGATGCCGGAATTTGGCAGCAGCCGCGGGTCGCTGGTGAGTGCGGCGAGGCGATCCTGCGCGTTGCGGATGGCGGCCTCGGAGCGGATGAGGTCGGCCTTGCGCGCGGCGACGGCGCTCTGTGCGCGGAAGATCTGCGAAGTCTGCGCATCAATGTTTTCGCGGGCCTTGATCTCGTCCGCGAGCTTGCCGGTTTCTTCGAGGAGGCGGAGCTTTTGCAGATACGTCACGCGGGCCGCGTAGAGCGACCAGTAGGTGCGCGCGATTTCCTGAATGTGACTCTCCGTCTGCCGGATGAATTCGGACATCGCGACCTCGGAATCAATCTTCGCAATCTGGATGATCGATCGGTTGTAGCCGACGCCTGCGCCTTTGATCAGCGGCTGCACGATGCTGAGTTCGAGCCGTCCGGTGGACTGATCGTTCGGGCTGAAAAAGATCGAGTTGTTCCGCGTCTGCGCGATCCGTTGCGAGAGGGCGATGTCCGCTCCGGTGGCGATCTTCTTTTTGATCCCGGCCTCGATGGACCATTCGTCCTGCTTGAAGCGATCGGCCCCGCCCGTCGTGAGCGTGTTGCCGACGGGCTCGTTCCTACGCTCGAACTGCGAGTTGAGAAATGCGTTTGTGTCAAATGCGCCCTTCGCCTCGCGGATGCCCGTCTCGCGGATCACGGGCAGATCGCCGAAGACGCGGATCTGCGTCGAGTGGCGGATGGCCCGCATGTAGAGATCCTCGAGCGTGATGTTCTCTCGGTGCGTTTTTTTGCCGATGCTCTGCACCTGGCCGCGGAGCCACCACGGGGAGAAAGTTTTCGGGATGCTCTCGGCGGACGGCGTGCTTGGGAAGCGTTGCGCCTTCGGGCTGATGTTTGTCGCGCGGCCCTCAAATTCCCCCATGAGCCGGCTCTCGTCCGCATTCGGCTGCCAGCGCTCGGGGAGCGGCGGCTCGACGCGCGGCGATGTCGGGCGCGGTGCTGCGTGGATGCACGGGATGATGAGCAGGCACGCGATGGATGCTGCGACGATGGAGGGCTTGATGGCGGGCATGGGCTGATGGATTGGGAAAAATTCTCATCGGCGATAAAGCAAGACGCGTTCTGGATGGCCGGCGGATCGAAAAAAGTTTACGCAAGCCGTGCGCCATTTCCTCGCGCTTACGAGTGAAACGGACGGGTTCCGGCAGGCCGCCGGGCCGCGTGCGGATTTGATGCGAAGTCTCTCAATCCTGAGAGTTTGCGGGATGGGGAGAATCCGCGGCCGCGCGATGTTTTCAGAGGGAAAGCACATTTCGCAAAGGCCGCGGACGGTTCTGTCATGGGAACTGCTTTGGTCTTCCAGCCGCCCATAGCCCATGAATCCCAAACACCCGGAAGCGCATCAGAAATCGTTCAAGAAAAAAGCACGCAGGAAGCTGCTGCTGGAGTCCATCGAGGATCGCATCCTATGCAGCGCGACGACTGCGGTGGCTCCTGAGGCACCGGTGGATCTCGCCGCCGCCGGTGTCGCCGTTGCGCCTGCGACGTCGCTGTCTGCGCCCGCCGATCCTGCACCGCCGCAGAGCCAGTCGGTCGTAGTCGCGGATGCGCCTGCGACACCGGACACCGCGACCGTCGCGCAGGCTGATGCGCCGAAGGCTGAGATCGCCTTTGTGGATACCTCGCTTCCGGGTTACGAGGCATTGCTGGCCGGCATGAGTCCGGACGTGGAGGTCGTGCTGCTGAATGGGAGCCAGGACGGTCTTCAGCAGATCGCCCGGAGCTTGGCGGGCAGGCACGGGATTGAGGCGATTCACTTGATTGCGCACGGCACCGAGGCGTCCCTGACGCTCGGCAGCGCGACGCTCACGACTGAAAACATGCAGGGGCAGTATGCCCCGCTGCTGCAGGCCATCGGGCAGTCGCTGACGGAGGGTGGCGATGTGCTGGTGTACGGGTGCAATTTCGGCAAGGACGCGGATGGCCTCCTAGCTTCGCAGACACTGGCCCGACTCACCGGGGCCGACGTGGCATCCTCGACGAATCCCACGGGGAGCACCTCACTCGGCGGAGACTGGATATTGGAAGCGCAGACCGGGGCCATCGAGGCCGCGGTGGCGGTGAGTCCGGCCGCGCAGCAGTTGTGGACCGGGTTGCTGGCACCGCCGCCCATGCAGTTCTTCTACGTTCCCATTCCCGAGCAGGCGATGCTTGCCTCGATGCAGGCGATCAATGCCACCGTGAACGGAACCGGGGGCATGGACAGCATCATCACGATCACCGCCACGGAGAACAACACGATCATCTATTATGACCAGTGGGAAAATGGCTACGAAGCCAACCTCGCTGTGCCAGGTCAGACGACGGGAACCGCGAAGACGCAGATCTGGGGCGACGGCGATGCGACCAACGGAGCGCCCCCCGGGGCCGCAGTGGGAACGGATCCAGCCATCAATTCCGGCAAGATCATCACGCTGCGCAACACCATCCCGCTCCCGCGCGTTGCCGCGAATGTCTTTTTCGACGGAGGGGACAAGATCGGTGCGAGCAAGACCATTTCCATCTCCCGTGCGCAGATTCCGCTCCCGACCGGTTCGGTAATTTCCAGCGCGGTGGAGGTTCGCGATACCCGCTACTTTGGCACGAACTACACCGCCCCGGTGGGTGCGAACACGGCGAGGCCCGCAGGGGTGGGGACTCTGTTCTCGAATGTTTTCCTGTACGTCATGGCGTCGCAGGACAACACGACCGTCCAGATTGACGCGGACAACAACGGCACCTTTGAGCAGACCGTGGTGCTGAACCAAGGGCAGAACGTCGTCTCCACGACGAACGTCCTTCAGGGGGGACGTATCGTCGCAGACAAGCCCGTGCAGACGGATCTCTTCACGGGAAACAATGCGGCATCCTTTGCGACCCGGACCTATTCCTTGGTGCCGAACGCGCGGCTGACGAACGACTACTTCACCCCCGTGGGAGACAGCGGTGATGATGTGGTGCTCTTCGTCTATAATCCGAACGCCGCCCCCATCACGGTCAGCTTCGAGACACGGACCACTTCGGGGAATCTCCCCGTGGTCGCAGCAGGAGGGACGCAGTTTTTTGTCGTCCCGGCGGATACGGGCACGCGCTTGTTCACCGCCGGTGGCGAGGTGTTCGCCGCGCTGGGTGCACACGATACCAATGGGGTGGGATCGGCGCATGACTGGGGCTTCAGCATGCAGGCGACGGCCGATCTCTCGCAGTTCGCCGTCGTCGGCTTGGGCGTGGGCAACAGCACCAATCCGCCGTCCGCGGGGGGGATCAACGTCAGCCCGATCTGGGTGACGCCGCTCGCAGCGACGACTGTGTACGTGGACAATGACGGCGATCCCACCACGGGCCTGTTTCTCGATCCGGTCACGGGGAGCCGGTACGACCAGTCCTTCGCCCTGGCCAAGCTCCAGACGCAGCGGGTCACGGATACCACCGGCGGCGATCAGGATAATTCGGGCATGCGGCTCTTCACCAATAATGGCACGCTCATCAGCGTCGCATGGGGTGAGGATACTGCGGCGCCGGCTGGCAGTCCGGGATTTGACGCGGGCACGACCGTCCCCGCTCTGCCGGTCCCCGAATTCTACAAGACCGTGGATTTCGCCCCCGGTGGCGACGCGAATGCGGACGGCTTCTATAACTCCGGCGATACGCTGCGATACACGCTCCGGATCCGGAACATCGGCACACAGCCGGTCAGTAATGCGGCCATCTCCGACGCGCTGCCGACTGCGCTCGTCACCTATGTTAACAGCAGCACTTTCATCAACCAGGGTCTCGGTGCGGTCGGGATTGCCGACGGCGGTGCGACGACCTTTCCCCTGGACGAGGGCGGCTACACGATCGTGAACCTGAGCCCCGGCAACACGACGGCCGTCACCTTCGACGTGACCGTAAATGGCAGCCTGCCTTCGGGCATCTCGGAAGTGTACAATACCGGCAATCTCGCGTACCAGATCTACAATATTCCCGCGGTGAACTCCGCCTCGCTCCGCGGCACGGTCACGGGCACGGCCTACGTGGATCGCAACAACAACGGCACCCAGGACGCCGGCGACGCGGGTATCGCCGGCGTGACGATGACGCTGACCGGCACGGACTTCTTCGGCGCTGCGGTCAGCAAAGTGGTGACCACCGATTCACTCGGACGCTACACTTTCACCGATCTGAAGGAGAGCAATGCAGCCGGCTACACGGTGACGCAAACGCAGCCCGCGGGCTACAATGACGGGCTCGAGGCGCGCGGCGGAACGGTCATCCCGGGAAGCGGCGGCGGTCCAAATGTGATCACCACCATCGTCGTCAGGCCGGGTGAAAACGACACGAACAACAACTTCGGCGAGCTGGGCGGCACGATCACCGGGACGGTGTTCGTGGATGCGAACAACAACGGCACGCAGCAGGTGTTGGAATCCGGCATCGGCGGCGTGACCGTGACGCTGACGGGCACCGACGCCGTGGGCGACGCGGTAAATGTGAACGTCCTCACGGATGCGAGTGGCAACTATTCCTTCGATGGTCTGCGCGCGAGCAATGCGACCGGCTACACGATTACTGAGACGCAGGCGGTCGGCTACTTGGACGGCCTGGATGCGCGGCAGGGGGTGGTGATGGTGGGAAGCAACGCGACCGACGCGATCTCGCCTCCGATCGTGCTGGCGACCGGCGGAAGCAGTGCGAACAACAACTTCGGCGAACTCTCGCCGTCGTCGCTCGCAGGCTTTGTCTATAACGACGCGAACAACGACGGGATCAAGCAGGGCGGTGAGGCGGGCATCGCGGGCATCACGATCACGCTCACGGGTACGGACGATCGCGGGGCGGCGGTGAGCGTGACCACGACGACTGCGGCCATCACCGGCGCATACACATTTGCAAACCTGCGCCCGAGCAACGGCGCAGGCTACACGATCACCGAGGGCGCGACGGCGGGCTTCCTCGACGGGACCGACACGATCGGCACGCCGGGCGGGACCGCCGGGAACGACGTTTTCTCCGCCGTGGTGCTCGCATCGGGCACGAGCGGTGCGGGAAACAACTTCGGCGAACTCTCGCCCTCGTCGCTCGCGGGCTTCGTCTATAACGACGCGAACAACGATGGCACCAAGCAGGGCGGCGAAGCCGGCATTGCGGGCATCACGATCACGCTCACAGGCACGGACGATCGCGGGGCGGCGGTGAGCGTGACCACGACGACTGCGGCCATCACCGGCGCGTACACATTTGCAAACCTGCGCCCGAGCAACAGCGCAGGCTATACGATCACCGAGGGCGCGACAGCGGGGTTCCTCGACGGCACCGACACGATCGGCACGCCCGGCGGAACCGCCGGGAACGATGTCTTCTCCGCCGTGGTGCTGGCCTCCGGCACGAGCGGTACGAACAACAACTTCGGCGAACTCTCACCCTCGTCGCTCAGCGGGTTCGTCTATTCGGATCTCAGCAATTTCGGGACGAAGGACGCGTTCGAAAGCGGCATTCCCGGCGTGACGATCACGCTCACCGGCACGGACGATCGCGGCAGCGCAGTGAGCCTCACGACCACGACTGCGGCGGGCACAGGCGCGTTTGCATTTTCCAATCTGCGGCCGAGCAATGCGGGCGGCTACACGATCACCGAGAGCGCGACGCCGCCGGGATTCACGGACGGCCTCGACACGATCGGCACGCAGGGCGGCACGGCCGGCAACGACATCCTCAG
>BJFP01000171.1 GCA_014189875.1 Verrucomicrobiota bacterium
TGTCGCTACCTTCCCTCCGCCCGCGCGGTGGATGAGGTGTTCTTAGTAGCCGTTCAACCCCCGGCGCACGCCGGGAAATCAAATCGAACGGTACGGCTGCTGTGCTGCCGCGCCCCCACGGAAAAGTAAAGTATTGGATTTCGGGGGACACGCACCGGTGCAGAAATTTGCTTTCGCGCCCGCCGCCGGCACGAAGTATGGTACCTATCTCGGCGCGATCGGCGTGGATGGGAGTGCGGCGTGGGTCGCCGGCAGTGCGAGCGATACCGTCGCGCTAAAGTTTTTCACGGCCGACGCGACTTTGCTCGTCACAGGCGGATCGAACAGCGCGGATGCAGGGAAGGCAAATCTCACCGTCGTCCCGGAGCCGGGCATAGTGGTGCTCAGCGTGGCGGCGCTGCTCGCAGTGATGGGAAAAGCGCGCCGCAGACAGCGCATCACGGCTGATTGAGCGCGGCGCGGTGATCCGAAATTGAGTTGCTGTCCGCGCCGGTTGCGTTTGCCGCGGCGCGCGCGATGTGGTAGCGACTCCGCCCGTGACGCCGCCCGTGATTTTTTCAATGCAGTTCCTCGCCGATGGCGGCGGGCTTTTCTATGCTCTGCAAAATTCGACGCTGCCCGGAAAAGTCGTGCTCGGCGCGCTCTTCCTCGCGTCGGTGCTCTCGTGGACGGTGATGATCACGAAGTTCCGCATGTTGAGCCGATCGCGCGAGCGGCGCATGGATTTCCTCGATGCGTTCCGCGCGGACCGGCAGCCGCTGAGCCTGTTCCAGAGCGGTGCGCGCTTTTCCGGAGCGCCGGTCTTCACGGTGTATCAGGCGGGATGCCGCGAGCTGAGTTTCCAGATGCTCGGCTCGGCGGAGGTGGATGAGACTTTCGCCGCGCGACTCGAAACTGCGCCGAAAATTTCGCCCGCACAGATGCGCATGGTGCAGACCGCGATGGAGCGCTGCGTCGGCGAGACGGCGCTGAAGCTCGAATCGCAGATGGTGCTGCTCTCGACCGCGGTGAGCGGCGCGCCGTTCCTGGGGCTGCTCGGCACCGTGTGGGGCGTGATGGACACGTTCAGCGACGTGGCCACGGCGGGAAAGGCGAACCTCGCCGCAATGGCACCGGGCGTCTCCGCGGCGCTCATCACGACCGTCACCGGTCTGCTCGTCGCGATCCCCGCGATGTTCGGCTACAACTGGCTCATCACGACGCTGCGCGGCATGATCGTCGAGCTGGATAATTTCGGCGCGGAACTCTCCAGCGCCATCGAGCACAAGTACGTGGATCACGGAGAGCGGAGGAGCAAATTTTGAATTTTGAATTTTGGATTTTGAATTCCCGGCGCGGCGAACTGAACGCCGCGGCTGAAGCCAGCCGGATGGTTCGTTCATTCAAAATCCAAAATTCAGAATTCAAAATTAACAACTGATGCGCCGCTTTTCCGATCGCCACGCACTGCAGACGCTCAGCGAGCTGAACGTGACGCCGCTGCTCGATCTCGCGTTCGTGCTGCTGATCATTTTCATGATCACCACGCCGCTCATGGAAAACAGCACCGACCTCGTGCTGCCGAGCGGCGAGGCGAAGCAGCCCGCGAACACGGAGGACGTGCGCACGGTCTCGATCCACGCGAACCAGACGATTACGCTCAACGAGGAGTCCGTTACCGCCGACACGCTCGTGGCCCGGCTCGCCGCGTTGCTCGCGTCCCAGCCGGATCTCGGCGTGCTCATCCGTCCGCACCGCGATCTGCCGGTGCAGAAATTTTCCGAGGTGCTCGACGCGGTGAAGCGCGCGGGCGTGAAGAAGATCGGCTTTGTCCAGACCACGAAGGAGTGATGCAGCATGCCCGATGAACCGCTGACATTGCCGGGGGAGGAGAGGGGAGGCTTCCGGAAAAGTTTTCTGCTCGTGCTCGTGGCGCACGTCGCGTTTGTCGTCGCCGTTTGGATCGGCGGCAAGTGGCTCTTCAAGTCGCACAAGCCGGATCAAGTCACATGGCTCGATGGCGGAGGCGAAACCGGTTCCGCCGCACTCGCGCTTCCGCTGCCGGAGAGCAGCGACACTTCGCCGACCGTGAGACCGCCGCGGCCTGACGCGGAAATCCTGCCGCCGCTCCCGCAACTCCCGGCGGATCCCGACCCGCCGAAGCCCACCGACGAACTCGCATTGCTCCCGAAAGCCACGCCGACGCCGACACCCACGCCGACGCCGCGGCCGACTGCGACGCCGGCACCGAAACCCGCCGCGACACCGAAGCCGAAACCGGCAACACCCAAGCCGCCATCTTCACCAACGCCGAAGCCCAAACCGAAAACTGCCGCATCGCCGACGCCCGCGAAGAGCGTCGCGAAAGTCGCGGTGCCGAGCCCCGGCGCAAAACCCGGCCCGGCGAAGATCACCGACTCGAATGCAAAACCGCAGGGCGCGGGAACCGGCACCGGCAACGCGGCGTCCGGCACGGGCAGCGCGACGCACGCAGGAACGAAAGGCGGTGCGGGCGCAGCGGGTGGAACGACCGCGGCGCTTCAGTCGTATTTTGCCAAGGTCGAGCCGATCATTCACCGCGAGTGGAAGCCGCCGCAGACGGTGGTGAGCAGCAGCCGCGAGGTGGAGGCGTACGTGCGTCTGCGGGTGGCGGCGGATGGCACCGTGGAGTCGCTCAAGCTCGTGAAGCCGACCGGCAACGTCGAGGTGGACAAGTCCATCGAGGACGCACTCCAGCGTGTGAAGAAGCTCGATCGTCCGCCCGCAGAGCTGCTGAAGAACGGCGTGCTCGAAGCTTCGGTGGAGTTCGTCCTCGAAGTTTGAACGCGGTGTGCGGCAAGATTGTCTATACCCTTTTCCGAATGAGAATCGCCATCGCCTCGCTGTTGTTCCTCCTGCCCTCGCTCGCTTGCGCCGAGGAGCCGAAGATCCGGATCGTAAAAAGCACGAAGATGAACATCGCGATCACCGGGCTCGCCGGCGGCGATCTCGACGCGCTCAAACGCGACCTCGCGACATCCGGCTTCTTCACGGTCACAGGCGCGGATCAGGCGCAGTTCACCGCGAGCGCGAACGAATCGGGCGGGCTGCACGGCACGGTCACCGCGAAGGATGGCGCAGTCCCGCTTTCAAAAAACTACGGCACTTCGGGACGCGCGGCGGTTCACCGTTTTGCCGATGACATCACGCAGGCGCTCGCGGGAGTGCGGGGCATCGCGTCCACGAAGATCGCATTCGTCGGCTCGCGCACGGGGAAGAAGGAAATCTACACGTGCGACGCGGACGGATCGAACCTCGTGCAGCTCACGCACGACGGCACGATCAGCGTCTCGCCGGGCATCAGCCCCGACGGTTCCTCGCTCGTGTACACCGGCTACCAGAGCGGCTATGCGGATGTGTATCGCATCACGCTCGCGAGCGGCGGGCGCACGCGCATCCTGAAATATCCCGGCACGAACAGCGGCGCGAAATTTTCCCCCGACGGCGGACGGATCGCGGTGACGCTGAGCAAGGACGGCAACCCCGAGATTTACGTCACGGGCGCTGGCGGCGGGTCGCCGCGGCGCATCACGCGCACGCCCGGCGTGGAGAGTTCGCCGACGTGGTCGCCCGACGGGACCGAGCTGATCTACAGCAGCGACGACAGCGGTTCGCCGCAGCTCTACCGCGTGTCCGCCGCCGGCGGGACTCCGCAAAAGCTCGCGACGGGCTTCGGCTACAATACTGCGCCGAGCTGGTCGCCGGATGGAAAAAAAGTGGCGTTCAACGCGCGCAGCGGCGGATCATTTTCCGTCGCGGTCCTCGACCTCGACGGTGGCGCGACGCGCACCGTCGGCGAGGGCGAAGGGCCGGCGTGGGGCGCGGACTCGCGGCACCTCATTTTCGCATCCGGCAGCTCGCTCGTGATGTTCGACACACAGACCGGCACGCGCACGACGCTCGTGGGCGGCGCGGGAAAAATCTCGGAGCCGACCTGGTCGCGCTGACCGGCGGGAGCACGCACCGCCGATGATTTCACACCACGCAAAAGAGCCCCTGGGGTGGCTGACGGGACTCGAACCCGCAACAGCCGGTACCACAAACCGGAGCTCTACCATTGAGCTACAGCCACCATTCAGGGCCGCGGAGAATACAAAGCCCCGCGCATTTGCCAAGGGGAACTTTTCCCCTCCGCTTTGATCGTCTAAAATCACCACCACATGAAATTTCCAAGCATCCTCGCCGCACTGCTCGTCCTCGCCTGCGCTGCCCTCGGCGCGCCGGTGATCGTGATTGATGCCGGGCACGGCGGCCACGACCAGGGCGGGATGCCGGGACAGCGCATCGCCGAGAAAGGCTACGCGCTCGACGTGGCGAAGCGGCTCGACGGCGTGCTGCGCCGCTCCGGATTCCGCACGGTGATGACGCGGAAGGGCGACTACTTTGTGACGCTGTCGGACCGGTGCAGGATCTCGAACGCGCAGTCGAAGGCGGTCTTTGTGAGCATCCATTTCAACGGCGCGCCGAATCCCGACGCGTACGGGATCGAGATGTATTGTTACCGGGGCCGCGAGAGCGCCGCGCTTGCGGACCGGATTTACCGGCAGTTGCTCGCGTCCACCGGAGCGCCGGGGCGCGGGGTGAAGTCGCGCTCGCTCTACGTGCTGAGCCACGCGCGGTTTCCCGCGGTGCTCTGCGAACTCGGCTTCCTCACGAACCGCGGCGAGGCGAGGCGCATCAGCAGCAGTTCGTACCGGCAGAAGCTCGCGGAGGCGGTCGGTGCGGCGGTCATCTCGCGCTACCGCTGAGCGCGCAAACTGCGAGGCATCCCGATGATTCTCACATGCGCCGCAATGAAGGAACTCGAGCAGCGCGCATTTTCCGAGGGCCTCTCCGCGGATGCGCTGATGGAGGATGCCGGGCTGCAAATTGCCCGCGCGGTGCGGCAGTTTTTTCCGGGGCCCGGCGTGTGCGTCGCGGTGTTTGGAAAAGGGAACAACGGCGGCGATGCGCTCGTCGCGGCGCGGCATCTCGCGGCGTGGGGATGGGACGTGCGGCTCCTCGCGGCATTCCCCGATGCGGAGTGGGGGCCGTTGCCGAAGGCGAAATTTGCCGCGGCGGCGCGGTGCCGTCGCGCGGAAATTGCGGAGCTTGATTCCATCGTCGGCGAATCGCTCGTTATTCTCGACGGACTCCTCGGCATCGGCGCGACCGGCGCATTGCGCGAGCCGCTCTGCGCTATCACGCGCACGATCAATCGCAAGCGGGCTTCCGGAAACGCAGCCGTCTTCGCGCTCGACATCCCGACCGGGCTGAACGGCGACACGGGCGCTGCGGACCCTGCGTGTGTCGTCGCAGATCACACGCTCACGATCGGTTTCGCAAAGCAGGGGCTTGTCGCGGACTCGGCGACCAATTTTGTCGGACGACTCAGTGTGCTGCCGCTGCGCGACCTCAGCACGCGGCTCGATGCGTCCCGCGCGGACGCGATCGTGGCCACTCCGGAAATCTTGCGGACGCTGCTGCCGCGTCGTGCGGCCGACACGCACAAAGGCGACTGCGGACGCGTGGGAATCATCGCGGGATCGCGCGGCTACCTTGGCGCGGCGGTGCTGTGCGCGGCGGCCTGCGTGCGCGCGGGCGCGGGGCTCGTCACGCTGTTTGCACCGCCGACGATTGCGGAGGCGCTGGCGATTAAAGTTCCGCCCGAGGTGATGGTGCGCGTGCTGCCGACGACGGATGAATTGCTCGCAATGATGTTCGATGTTTTTGCAATCGGCCCTGGCATCGGCGCGCACCCTGCGGCGGATGTCGCGGCGCTGGTGCGGAAAATTCCGCAGCCGGTCGTGCTCGATGCGGACGGGCTGAATGCGATTGCGCGCGATCTCGCCGTGCTCGCGGACGCTGCCGGTGAACGCGTGCTCACGCCGCATCCCGGCGAGATGGAGCGGCTCGCGCCCGGTTCCGCTGCGCGCTCGCGGCGCGAGGTGGTCGGGTCGTTCATTGAAAAATATCCGGTGACACTTTTGCTGAAGGGCGCGCGCACGCTTGTCGGAAAATCCGGCGAGCCAGCGAGCTTCAACACGACTGGCACGCCGGGCATGGCCGTCGGCGGGATGGGGGATATCCTCACGGGTGTGATCGCCGCTCTCATCGGGCAGCGCGTACGGCCCTTCGATGCCGCGCGGCTCGGCGCGTGGCTGTGCGGGCGCGCGGGGGAGATCGCGATTTCGCACGGCGGCGAGAGCGAGGAATCGCTCACGCCGTCGCGGATGCTCGATTTCCTCGGCGCGGCGTTTCGAGATTTGCGCGCGGGATGTTTTTGATTCGCGCCCTGCGAGACGGTGTCACGCCCCTTCAGGGCTTTGTCATTCTTCCAATGCGATCCCCAGGGCGGCGCTCGTGCCCGCGCAAAAGGGCCTGACAGCCCTCACACTGCGCACTCGCTTGCCGGGCTGGCTTGTGCAGAGCCTTTGGCCCTCGATGCAGCGTTGCTTCCGAAGTGAATGCCGCGCTACGAGCACGCATCCGAGTCCGATGTGATGGCGCATGAATGTGCGTGACGCGCGCTAGACTCGCGGCGCGTGGCCGCATAGCTTCCGCGCGCATGAATCCACTTTGGAAAGGCCTTAACTCCGTCGCGACTGAGCGTCTCGGGCAGCGCGACTATTCGCAGAAATCGCCAGCCGGGCGTCTCGCCACGACGGGCATCGAGGCTGGTGAGGCGATCGCGAAGCGCGCGGAACTCGACGCGGCGTGGATTCCTGGCGTGGAGATTTTTCCGCGGCGTGTTTTTCCGCAGCGGCACCGCGGTTTTTTCGGCGAATTCGCGCGGCAGGGCGAGGGGCCGCTGCACGCGATCGGCATGTGGCCGCGGCAGTGGGCGACGGCGTGCATGTTCGCGGGGACTGCGAAGGGTTTTCACATTCATCCGCCGCACATCCCCGAGGGAACGACGCCCGAGGCGTGGTTCCGGCGGCTCTTCGTGGAGGATGTTAAAAATTTCGCACTGCGCCCGTATGATCGCGAGCAGTGGGATGCGATGTTCTTCGTTCAGGGCAATGTGGAGATGCTGCTCGTGGATGAGCGCGCGGGGATGCCGCGGAAGGTGATGCGCATCATCATCGAGGGCGACGACCAGCGCGGGCCGAACAACGCGGGCTTGGTAATTCCCGCCGGCGTGGCTCATGCGCTGCGCGCGGAGGGATCGCGGGACACGATCATGGTGTACGGGACGACGACGCAGTTTGAGCCGCAGTTCGAGGGACGCATCGCGGATGAGATCGAGCGTGCGCCGCTGCCGCCGGAGTGGGCGGCGTACGTTGCGCGGTGAGGTCGTTGGCCGGGACTTTCCAGTCCCGGCGATCCAGCCGGCGTATTTCACACCACAGGAGAAAAAGGCTGCGCTCCCATGTGTCGCATTGCGAGAGCCGGGGCTGGAAAGCCCCGGCTACCAACATGCCGACAGGATTGTCCGCGTTACGCTCACTTCACGCCGGGGCGCATGATCTTCGCGCTTCCGCTCACGGGGTCGATCATCCAGGTGAAAAAATTCGGAGGCGGAGAGGATGACGATCCGTTCTTCGTATCGTCGAGCAGGTGGACGGTGATGAACCACAGGCCGTTCGAGGGGCCTTTGGTTGGTGAGAGCGTCGTGGCACCGTCGGGCTGGAAGCGGAATGCGACGTATTCGTAACGTGTTCCCACACCGCGCGGGAGTTCGGGATCGTTCGCGGCCCATGTCGTCTTCACGGGGCCCATTGCCGGATCCGTGTTTCCGAGCAGGCTGGAGAGCGCGGGCTCTGCGCTGAGGATCACGGTGTTTGGAAGTATCGCGAGTTTGCCGATCGGATTTGCGATGCCGCCGTCCCCGATCTCAAACGCTTGGAACGCACGATACTGAGCCGTGTAGTTCAGGCCCGGAGGCTTGGTATCGAGGTCAGACGCTGCGCTCGGCACGGGTTCGCCGACTGACTCGGTGTTCCAAAATCG
Organism: Verrucomicrobiota bacterium; assembly: GCA_014189875.1. Classification (GTDB taxonomy): domain Bacteria; phylum Verrucomicrobiota; class Verrucomicrobiia; order Chthoniobacterales; family Chthoniobacteraceae; genus SXWH01. The sequence goes on from BJFP01000171.1 coordinate 7,951, forward strand.
GAAGAATCTCACCTCGACGCTGCGGTTCCGAGTGAGCGCGTGCTGGCGCGCGCCGGCGACCGTGTCGGTGATCATGTTGGCAGCCTGCGTGAGTGCGGTGCCCTTGAGCAGGTTGCCCACGGCGGGCACGGCGAAGGCGCCGATGAGGGCGATGATGGCGATGACCACGAGCAGTTCGATGAGGGAAAATGCGGACTTCTTTCCGCCGATTTGAAGCCGGGAGTTCATGGTTGTTTCAGGGGGTAAACTTGGTGGTGCTCACGATGCTGAACCTAGCGTCGTTGTCCAGAGTTGCATCCGCTTTTGTCGCAAAGCCAGACAGGCTCGGACCGGAGGCATCCACATGGCGCTCGATGAGCGCGGAGCCGCGGTGCTCGGCGACGACGGTGTCGAGATCCTCGTTCCACTCGGCGACGTTGACGTTTGAACCCGTGCGCTTGCAGAGGACTTGCACGCGCATGTGGACGTTGAAGGTGTTCGATTTCGTGGTGAGCATCGCGTAGAGATTGCGGGCACTTCATTCGTGAGCTTGCTGCTCACGCTCCATGCGCTGTCCGGCTGCGTCGAGTATGTGAGCCGCGCTCCGTCCTTTTAAGGAAGCCGACACCGGCGGGATCTCCCAGCTTTTCGTCCCCTTGGCGATCTGGCCGAGGAGGACAGTTGTGACCACATCCGCAAGCTGCCTCACCGCGATGCCCGGCTTGTAGCCTGCGGATTCGCGTCGCGCAGACATCGCCGTGGAGAAAAATCCCACGATGCTCGCGGCAGGCAGCACGACGAAGGCGAGCACCAGGATGAGCGCGGCGGCCTTGCGGCGAGTGGTGCCGCCCTTCTCACTTGATCTGCTCCCGGCTCCATTTCGCGGCGCGGATCTGGACGTTGGTGGTGAAGACGCGGTAGCTCATGCGTTTCGTGGCGAGCGTCTTTTCGAGGGTGGCCAGATCGCTGGCGAACTCTGTCGTGTCGCTGAAAAGTGTCGAGAGGCCGAAGACGTCTGCATCCCCGGTGGATGAGAGGCCGAGCCTTGCGGCG
>BJFP01000172.1 GCA_014189875.1 Verrucomicrobiota bacterium
TCCGCCAGCGCGCGTGACACTGCGGCCTTCTCCGCCGCAGACGGCAACCGCCCGAGCGCCGCGAGATACGCATCCTCCAGCCATTGCTCGACTGGCTTTTTCGATGCCGCGATCTTCCCCACCACACTCGACGCATCGTGCAGCTTCGCGTTCAGCGTGTCGCCATTTGCGATGTGCAGAGCCTGCGTCACGTTCGGCTCCTCGGTACGTTCGCACTCACACGTCTGCTCGCGCAGCGGGCGGCCGAAGACGCGCGTGAAGTAGCTGTCCGTATTCACATCGGGCAACTGCACCGCGCGCCACCCCGCAGGGAACTGAACACCCTTGTCACCGTTCACATACGGATCCTTCGTCTTGAAAATCGTCGGCACCTGCGTGACCTGCGCCACCGCATCGTGCAGCACCTCGGCCATGAGCCGCTTCGGATAGTAGCGCGAGTAAAAGCGCGCATCGTCCTTGTTCCCCGCGAGCGCCACGCTGCTGCGCTGGTAGGTCTCGCTCTGCAAAATCTCCCGCATCAGCGCACGCAGGTCGTAGCGGTTGTCGCGCAGCCATTTTGCGCCGGCGGAAAAGAGCGCCTCGTTGCTCGCCGGGTTCGTCTCGCGGATATCGTCCACCGCCTCGACCAGTCCGACGCCGAAGAAATTCGCCCACACGCGGTTCGTGATCGCGCGCGAGAAATACGGATTCTCCGGGGCGGTCAGCCAATCCACGAGCGCCTCGCGACGGTCGCCGGAAAAATCCTGCGCGAGCGCCTTTCCCGCGAGCGGACGCGGCACCTGCGGTTTGCCCGTGAGCGGCTGCACAAGGTCGCCGTCATCCGCGGCGAACACGATGCGGTCGCCATTGCCGCCCGTGCCATTTTTGAACCGCACCCGCGCGAACAGATTGGCGTAGCCGTAGTAGTCGTTGTTCGTCCACTTCTCCATCGGGTGATTGTGGCAGCGCGCGCAATTCGTCGAGATGCCGAGGAAAGTCACCGAAGTCTTCTCCGAAAGGTCGCGCGGGTCGGGCGTGATCACGAAGTAATTCGCCGCGCCATTCTCCAGCGTGCTCCCTCGCGCCATCAGCAGACGCCGCGCGAACTGATCCCACGGCGTGTTCGTCGCCACCTGGTCGCGGATCCATTTGTAATACGCCCACACCGCCGCCATCGGCAGCTTGCGCTTCGTCACGAGCAGCAGGTCGCTCCACTTGTAGGCCCAGTAGTCCGTGAACTCCGACCGCTTCAGCACCTGCTCGATCACGCGGTCGCGCTTGCCCGTGCCCGTGTTTCCCTTATCCGCGATAAACGCGCGCACCTCGCTCGCGGTCGGCAGCACGCCGATCGTGTCGAGATAGACACGCCGCAAAAATTCCTCATCCGTGCAGCGCACCGACGGCGGGATGTTCAGCTCGCGCAATTTTTCCAGCACGAGGTCATCAATCCAGTTCCGCCGAGGCGCACCCGTGAACGCCTCCGGTGCCACGTCATTTTCAAACGGCGCCTCCACCGTCGCGAACGTGATCTTCTGCAAAAACCACGCAGTCACCGCGCTCTCGCCGTGGCCGACCACCGTCACTTTGCCGAGGTCGTCCACATTCACCACCGCCTGATTCGTCGCCGTATATTTCGCATAGCGCGTCACGTCCTCGCTGTGTCCGTCGGAAAAATGCGCCTTCACCGCAAACTGCCGCGCCTCCCCCGCCTTCAGCCGCAGCGTTGGTGGCAAGACCTCGATGCGCTCGATCCGCACGTCGTCCTCCTTCGGCCCCAGCGCGCCCTGCGCCACCCACTCCACCAGCGTCTCCCACTCCGGCGAATGCAGCTTAAACCGCTCACCGCCTTTGTGCGGCACCGCCGCCGTCGTCTTCATCAGCAGCAGCGAGCGCGCGGGATCCTCCGTATTCACCCGCCGCCCGAACGCCCCGCGCGTGAGCGTGAGATAATCGCCCTCCGTGTCATACCCGCGCAGCGAAAGCTTGAATCCCCCCTGCCCCGCCGCCGCCCCGTGGCAAGCCCCCGACGAACACCCCGCCTTCGCGAGGATCGGCTGCACATGATTGCGAAACGAAACCTCCGCGCCACTCAGGGACAGCGGCAGCATCGCGGAAAATGTGAGCGTGAGGAAAATGGGGAGCAGTCGCTTCATGGAGAAGGACGATACGCTAAGCACGCAAATCTTGGGCGGCAAGGCGCGGATCATCCGTCTCCGCCGACGGCAGGAGGCGCGCAATGAAGTCCCATGCTTCAGCGTGCCATGCCATGCAGGTCACTCCGCGGGTGCGAGGCAGGCCGGACGCGCCGATTCCGATTCGCACGCAAGCTGTGTTCGCACATCGCGGCACGCTGAAGCGTGGGACTACTTTCCAGCCGCGCCTCCGACATCCCTCGTCAGCCGGACATCCACCAGCCGCCACATTTTTTCCTCCGCGTCTCCGCGTTCCTGCGTTTCACTGCATCGGAACCGCATTGAGCAAGCACACCGACATTCTCGACGAATACCACGCACTCGAAGCGCGCGTGTTTGTCTCGCTGCATGACTTCTTGGAGGAGGAGTTCGACGCGCTCGCGCTCGACATCCACGCCTTCCAGCGCCGGCAAAATGCGCCGTTCGCCCGCTGGTGCGACACCTTGCCGGAACCGAAGACGTGGCGCGAAGTCCCCGCGGTGCCGCAGGCGATGTTCAAGCGCTTCCGGCTCTCGTGCTTTCCGGCGAAGCTCACGCCGGTGACCTTCCTCACGAGCGGCACGACGGGTGAGACGCGCGGCGAGCATCACTTCGCCGACACAGCGCTCTACGAGTCGAGCATCCTCGCGGGCTGGCAGCGCCTGCGCCTGCCGAGGCTGCCCGCGGTCTTCCTCGCGCAGCCGCCGGACGAAGTGCCGGACTCCTCGCTCACGCACATGTTCGGCGTGCTCGCGGGACGCGCGACGGGGCGTGCCGTGTTCGACATGCGCGCCGGTGCAGGTGCGCTTCGCAAGCTCGCCGCGCGCGGGCCGTGCGCGGTCTTCGGGACTGCGCTCGCATTCCTCGCGCTGTTTGAGCGGATGGGCACGGAGCGCGTGCGGCTGCCGCGCGGGAGCTTCGCATTCGAGACTGGTGGCTACAAGGGCAGCGGACGCGACATCGCGAAGGCGGAGCTGTATGCGAAATTTTTAACACACCTCGGCCTGCGCGCCGACTCCGTGTGGAATGAATACGGGATGACGGAGCTTTCCTCGCAGGCCTACACGCGCGGCCTCGGACGCCCGCACACCGCGCCGCCGTGGCTGCGCGCGCTCGTCGTAAATCCCGAGACGGGCATGGAAGTCCCTCCCGACAGCAGTGGCGTGCTGCGGCTCTTCGACATCGCGAATGTCGGCAGCGTGCTCGCGATCCAGACCGCCGACCTCGCGGTGCGCCGCGCGGATGGCTTTGAGTTGCTCGGCCGCGACCCAGCCGCCGTCCCGCGCGGCTGCTCGCGGCGCGCGGATGAAATCCTGCGCGACGTAAAGCGTACAATCCTGTCCTCTGTTCCGGACCTGCGGACACTCGCAACGGCACCGCACACCATCACCGCACCAACCAGTGCGACGCAAATTCCCGTGCCCGTCCGACCGGCCATGCGGACAGGATTGCCCGCATTGCGGCCCGATACCGCCGCGCGCGCACGCGCGCTCGCGAAGGCTGCGGCGACATTCCCTTCCCTCGGCAAAGTCACCGCGCGCGCGCTGCTCGCGCTCGTCGCTTCGGAACTCGGCCACGCTGCCGCGCTGGATCGTTTCGTCCCGCAGGGCCGCAGGCACACACGTGCCGTCGCACCGCACCGCATCCTGCATGTTCTCAGCGGCAACACGCCCGCCGCCGCATTGCAGACGATCCTGCGCGGCCTGCTGCTCGGCTCGGAGAATTTTTGCAAGCTGCCATCTGCCGGGATTCCCGAGGTGGATACATTTGTGTCGCGGCTCCCACGAGCCCTCGCCGAGCGCGTGCATCTCTCGCGCGAACTTCCGCAAGCGTGGCTCGATGCTGCGGATGCCGCCGTGCTCTTCGGACGCGACGAGACCATCGCCACACTGCGTGCCGCGCTGCCGCCGGGGATTCCGATCCTCGCGCACGGGCACAAGATCAGCTTCGCCATCGTCTTCGATGATCCAAAATTCCGCAGCGTGAACGGCGCTGCGCGCGATGGCTCCATTTTCGATCAGCAAGGCTGCCTCTCGCCACACGCGATTTTTGTCCGCGAAAATGACGCACTGACTGCGGGTGCATACGCGCGAATGCTCGCACGCGCGATGGCGCGCTTCGAGAAGCACACGCCGCGCGGCGCGCTCACGATCAGCGAGGCCAACGGCATCCGCACGCTGCGTGAGGAAACCGCATTCCGCGCCGCAAATGGCGAACCGCTCGAACTGCTCGCAAGCCCTGACACCGCATGGACGGTCATCGTGGATCGCACCGCGCAGATACTGCCCTCACCGGGCAACCGCGTAATCTTCGTGAAGCCGCTTGCGCGTGATTTTTCCGCGATGCTTGCGCCGCACGGCGCGCACCTCAGCACCTGCGGCATCGCGCCCGTGAACGCCGCGAACCGCGACTTCGCCGCCGCGCACGGTTTCTCGCGCATCTGCGCCATCGGAAAGATGCAGCAGCCACCGCCCGACTGGCATCACGACGGCCAGCCCGTGCTCGCGCCGCTCGTGCGCTGGGTGGATTGCGAGGCGTAGCCGCGCTTGTGAAAGCGCGGGCTGATCGACTTCGTCCGCACTGGCAAAAGTGCCCGCGCTCTCACGAGCGCGGCTACGGGGACGCGCGCCGCGTGAGCAGCGTCACCCACTTGCCTTTGCGCACACCGCGTTCGAGGCGGCATCCCTGCTTGCGGAATGCGCTGAGCACCTCGCCTTCCTGCGTGCGCAGGATGCCGCTGAGGATCAGGCGTCCGCCCTTCTCGACTGCGGCAGCGATGAGCGGTGCGGCGGCGATGAGCGTGGTGCTGAAGACATTTGCGAGCACGACGGGCCACTGGCGCGGCGCGGTCCACTTCAGCAGGTCGGAGCGGATGAAACGCACGCCGGTGATATTGTTCGCGGCGGCGTTCTCCTTCGCCACGCGCACCGCCGTCGCATCGAAATCGCTGGCCTCCACTTTCCGTGCACCGAAGATGCGCGCGGCAAATGCAAGGATTCCGCTGCCGGTGCCGAGATCGAGCGCGTCCCATTCCGTGCCGCGCAGCTCGTTCGCGACATCCGCGATCATGCGCAGGCACGACGCGGTCGTCGCATGTTCGCCGGTGCCGAATGCGACAGTCGCAGGGATGAGCAGCGCGGGAGTTTTCGCGTGCTGCTTTCTTGCGAGCGCGAGTTCCTTTTCGGTCGAGACGACGAGCAGCCTGCCGCGCACGCGCAACGGCGGGCGCGGCTTTGGCTCGAGTTCCTTGCGCGTGAGGGGCCGCGCCACACGCAGCGTGCCGCCGAATGCGCTCACGAGCGTATCCGCCTCGGTACGCTTGACATGATACGCCTCGATGCGCAGCGAACGCGAATTCGGCAGCGTGAACATCACGAGCCGCTGCCCGAGCCAGCCGAGGCGTTCCATCCACGTGTCCTCCCATTTCACGGTCGAGAGCTTGCGCCACACGAAGCGCGTCGTCTTTCCGTGGCCGCCGACGGCAGGAGGAGGGCTGGCATTCTTCGCGGCACTCCCGGCTTTCATCGAAATCGCGCGGTCACGCCGTTTGCGTCGCCGTTGAATGTTAAACGTTGGACGGTAGACGCTGGATGTTTTTGCCTGCCGCAGGCGCGGTGCGAATCAGGACGCGCATTCATCATACGAGGGGCCGCTGCGCCGGGCTTAACGTCCAACACCCAACGTTCAACAGCACGACGACCGTCCATCTCCCTCACGGCTTCCTCCGAAAAAAGATCATGTGCTGCTGCGGCAGTTCCTTCTTCGTCTCCACCCACTCCATCTCGGGATGCACGGCCATCTCCTTTTTCACCTGCGCCTCGGTCATCTTGTGGACGAGCTTGATGGGCACGTTTGGATCCTCGCCACGGAATTCCACGAACACGATCTGCCCGCCCACTTTTAGCGCGGCGACCATCTTGCGCATCATCTCGTACGGGAATTCGAACTCATGGTACACGTCCACCATCACCATCATGTCGCAGCTCGCAGGTTCGAGCTTCGGGTCGGCCTCCGCGCCGAGGATGGGCTTCACGTTCTCGATGCCCTTGGCCTTCATTTTCTTCACGAGCAGATCGAGCATCTCCTGCTGGATGTCCACGCCGAGCACGGTGCCGCGCGCACCGATGCGCGGTACGATGCGCTCGGTTAGGTAGCCGCTGCCGCAGCCGATGTCGGCGACGACCATCCCGGGCTTCAGGCCAAGCGCGGCGACCATTTTGTCCGTGCGCTCCTCCTTTTCGCGCTCCGGGCGCTCGAGCCAGTCTGCGGCCTGATGCCCCATGACGTGCGCGATTTCGCGGCCTAGGTAGAATTTCCCGATGCCGTTCCTGTCATGAAGTTCGCGCGTCTCGTAGCGCGACGACGGCGGCGACGGCGCTTCATCAGCGAGCGCGGTGGCCAGAAATGCGAGGACGGGGAGAATCAGGAGGCGTTTCATGTGCGGGAGAAAATCACGCGCTTCCGCACTTGGCGAACCAAACTCTCTGCTACGCCGGGCGCACGATCGCGGTGACGTGCGCCTGCGTGAAATAGCGGCGCGCGGCATCGCGGACCCGATCAAGCGTCACTGCTTCGACGCGCTGCGTGAGGCCCTCGTAGTGGCGCGCGCCGAGGCCGTAGAGCTCGTCGAGCGCGCAGGCGAATGCGAGCGCATCGTTGCTCTGGTTGCGGATGGCCTGTGCGCCAAGGAGCTTTGCCTTTGAGCGATCCAGTTCACCGGTCGTGATTCCGTCTTCGGCGAGCTTGCGGATTTCGTCGGCTAGCGCTGCGCGGACTTCCTCGACCTTTCCGGGATCGGTGCCGACGTAGAAGCTGAACGCGCCGCGCGCGAGGCCGGCGAGGTTGCTGCTGCCGACGAAGTAGGCGAGCCCCATTTCCTCGCGGATGCGGTTGAACATGCGCGATCCGAGATCGCTGCATGCCTCGTCAATCAGCTCCAGCGCGACGGCATCCGCGCTGAAAAGATCCACTCCGGGGAACCCGACCATGAGGACCGCCTGCTCCTTCTGCTTGAGGATCGTGTGCTCGCTGCTCGTGCTGGAAAATGCGGGCAGCGGAATTTCCTGCAAGGCCTGCGTGCCGGTCGGGAGCGCGGCAAACGCACTCTCGACGAGGTCGCGGACTTCACGCGCATCCACAGCTCCGAAGACGGATAGCACGCCATTCGCAGCGACGATGTGACGGTCGCGGAATGCGATGAGATCGGCGGGCTTCAGCGTCGCGAGCGTGTGCGGCGTGCCGAGGAGCGGCATCGAAAACGGATGACCGGCGAAAAGTTGCGCGCGGAGGAGATTGCGCGCGTTGCTGGTGATCTCCTCGTCATCGGCCTTGATGCTCGCGAGCTGCGCGTCGCGCTCGCGGTCGAGCGCGGCGGCGGGGAAAATGGCGTTTAGCAAAATGTCCGCGAGCAACCCGAGGCCGTGCGCGAGATCGGGGCGCAGGACGCGGGCGGAGATGCTCACGCTGTTGTTCCCGCTGTCGGAGCCGAGCGCGCCGCCAACGGCCTCGATGGACTCCGCGATTTCGTCCGCGGATTTTGTCGCCGTGCCCTTGAGCAGCGTGCGCGCGAAGAGGCGGGCGACGCCGTTGTCGGCAGCAGTCTCGGCGAGCAGGCCGCCTTTGAAGGTGGCGACCATCGAGACGAGCGGGAGCCGGTCGTCCTCGCGCACGAGGAGGCGGAGGCCGTTCGAGAGCGTGAATTTTTCCACCACGCCGGCGCGCGAAGATGAAGTGCCGGCGGTGCGCTTCCGCGCGGTGCCCTGCGGCACGAGCGTGGAGACGGTGAGATTTTCCGACGTGAGATGCGCGCGGGAGACGCGGATGAGTTCATCCGAAGTCACGCGCTGGATCGCGGCGAGGTAGCCCTGGTTGAAATTCACGTCGCGCGCGTGCAGCCAGTTCGAACCGAGGCTGCTGGCCTTGCCGCGCATCGTCGTGAGCGAGTGGAACTGGTGGCTGAGAAATTGCCGCCGCGCCTTTTCCAGTTCCGCGGCGGTGATGCCGTTCTGCTGGATTTCGCCGAGCATCCGCAGCACCTCGGCGGTGGTCTGTTCGAGCTTGTCCGCATCGAGCACCGCATCCACGCCGAAGAGCCCCGCGGTGGAACTCGTGTAGCACCACGCATCCGCGCCGTGGACGATGGCGAGACCTTCGCGGAGACGGCGGTAAAATCGCGAGCTGCGCCCGCTGCCGAGCACGGTCGAGAGCAGGTCCAGCGCGGGCACGTCGCGGTGCGTGATTTCCGGCGCATGCCACGCGAGGCCGAGGCGCGCGAGCTGAGTATCGAATTCCGTGTGCTGCTCGCGGCGGCCCATCTGCACGGGCTCGCGCGGGATGAGCACATCGGGCAGCGGACGGCGCGGCTGCGCGGCAAAAATCTCGCCGAGCTGCGCGCGGATTTCGTCCGCCTTCACATCGCCTACGACGACGAAGAAGACGTTGTTCGGCACGTAGCGCCCACGGTAGTACGTGTGAAGATCGTCGCGCGTGAGGCGGTCGAAAATATCGCGGTGGCCGATGACCGGATGCCGGAACGGATGCTCCGCAAATGCGGTCGCGAACATCTGCTTTCCCGCCACGGTGTCGGGGTCGTCGTTGCCCATCGCAAACTCGCGGCGGATGACCTCCTGCTCCTTCGCAAACTCCGCCTCGGGCAGCGTGGAATTCATCACGGCATCCGCCAGCAGCTCAACGGCGACCGATGCGTTGCGCGACGGAATGTCCACCCAATAGACCGTCTGCTCGAACGACGTGTACGCATTGATGTAGCCGCCCTTTTCCTGAATCCCGCGCGCGAAATCCTGCGGCCCGCGCTTGTCCGTGCCTTTG
>BJFP01000173.1 GCA_014189875.1 Verrucomicrobiota bacterium
GGGCGCGGAAGGTGCCGTGATGCGGGAGGGAACGCGAGTTGGAAGTGCCGTAGGCTCGCCGCAGGCAAGCGCGGCGTCGCGGGCTACAGCACTGTTCCGCGCAGGACGACGAGCGCTACGTTGAAGGAGATGAGCAGGCCGGTGACATCCACGAGCGTGGTCACGAACGGCGCGGAGGAGGTGGCAGGATCCAGCCCGCAGCGACGTAAGAGGAATGGCAGCATGGAGCCGGTGACGGAACCCCACAGCACGACGCCGATGAGCGCGAAACCGACAGCGAGCGCGATGCGGAAAAAGTGCGCGCCGTAGTCGTAGAAGTGCAGCGACTGCCAGAGCAGGATGCGGACGACGCCGATCACGCCGAGGATGATCCCGAGCCACGCGCCGGAGCCGATTTCGCGGCGCAGCACTTTCCACCAGTCGCGCAGCCCCACCTCGCCGACGGCCATCGCGCGGATGATGCCGGCAATTGGAAGGTGACACTCGATCCGCTGGCGGTTTCTTCCGGGTCGCGCATGATGACGATCACGGCGTCTTCCGGCGTTGATGTTCTCGTTCGGGCTGCAACTCCACAAGGAATTGGACGTCCCGATCGGGATCATCGTGGAGGCACACCCCCTCTCTCCACGCAGGCGATCCCGGTTTGAATTACGCCCAACGGAGGGTGCCGTTCGATCTAGCGAATGCTGCGTCCGTGGATAGCGTGACCTCGCCATGAACTCCTCCATCATTCGCCTCACTCCCGCGTTTGTCGCTGCGGCGGCAACTATCGTCTGCATCGCCAGCACCGTCGTGGCCGAAGAATAAAAGGCAACGGTTGTGAACGCCAAAGGCCCCACGCAGGCTGGTGGTCAGCGCGGTCAGAGAGCCGGTGGTCAACAGGGACAGAGGGACGCTGGCCAGCAGGGGCAAAAGGCTGTCGCAATGCGCGGTCAGACGGGAGGCGCGAAGCAGGGCAAGTAGGAGGACGACGCATTCGTCGTCAGCGAGATCAGCGTTCTTCGCCGACGAACGGATTCGATTTTCTTTCGATGCCGATGGTCGTCGCGGGGCCGTGGCCGGGGAGCACTTTCACGTCGTCGCCGAGCGGCCAGAGTTTTCCCCGGATGCCGTCGAGCAGGAGCTGATGATCGCCGCCGGGCAGATCCGTGCGGCCGATGCTGCCGGAAAAAAGCACGTCGCCGCCGAAGAGGATGCGCTCCTTTTCCTCAAGAAAACACAGGCTGCCGGGGCAGTGGCCGGGCACCAGCAGCACGCGGAAGTCGAGGCCCTCGACGGTGAGCTTCGGCGTCTCTTCGATCAGAAAATCCGCGGAGACCGGCTCGATTTCCCAGTTCATGCCGAGGCGTTTGAAGTAGCCGGGCACCGTGAGCATCTCGGTGCCGTCGGCGTGGTAGCCCACGCGGCAGCCGTGCTCGCGGCGGATGGCGGCGGCGTCCCACACATGGTCAATGTGCGCGTGCGTGAGCAGCAGCGTGCTCACGCGGAATCCGCGCTTTTTCAGCCACGCGAGCGCGGTCTGCGGGGCGTCAATGAGGATGCCGTGCGCGGGCAGGAAGAAGCAGTTCGTGTCGAAAATGCCGCCGGTGTGGGTTTCGATTTGCATGAAAGGGCGCGACCCTCGCGGCGTACGCCGGGCGTGTCGAGCGCGAGAATTACGCTGTGATTCCCTTGCGATCCGGGTGAACTCTGCCAATCTCGAATCCCGGTTTCACTATCCCATGAACGTCATCCGCTGTCTCACTCTCTCGGTCGCAACTCTCATCGCATTCACGCCGACCGTCCGGGCCGGCAGCGAGGAGGACTTTAAAAAAATCGCACCAAAAGTCGCACAGACTGTCGGCGAACTATTGGAAAAGGCGCATTACGGCCGCCGCCGGCTGGATGACACGGTGTCGAAGCAGTTCCTGAAAAACTACCTCGAGCGGCTGGACTACAACCATCTCTTCTTCACGCAGAAGGACGTGGACGGTTTCTCCGCGAAGTACGCCACGACGCTCGACGACAGCATCATGGCCGGCGACCTCGATCCGTCGGTGAAAATTTACGACATCTATCGCAAGCGCGTGGAGGATCGCGTGGTGAAGGTGAAGGCGCTGCTCGCGGAGAAGTTCGACTTCAGCGGCACGCGCACCGTGGAGATCAACCGGCAGAAATCGCCATGGCCGAAGGACGAGACCGAGGCCGACCAGATCTGGCGCGACCGCATCGAGGGCGAACTGCTCGACCGCACGCTGACGAACGACAAGATCGAGCTGCCCGTGAAGGTGGTCGGGCGCCGCTACGACCAGCTCCTCCGCGGCCTGCATGAGCAGACGAATGAGGACGTGATGGCGGGATTCCTGAGCGTGCTGTGCGAGACGTACGACCCGCACTCCGAGTACATGAGCCGCTCGCAGATGGACAATTTCAACATCAACATCACCCTGCAGCTCGTGGGCATCGGCGCGGTGCTCGTGAGCGAGGAAGGCTACGCCAAAATCCGCGAACTCGTCCCCGGCGGCCCGGCGGATCTGAGCGGACGGATCAAGGTCGGCGACCGCATCAGTGCGGTCGCACAGGGCGACTCGGGTTTCATCGAGGCCGTGGACATGAAACTCGACAAGGTCGTGGAAATGATCCGCGGCAAGGAGGACACGAAGGTCGTCCTCCGTGTGATTCCCGCGAACGCGACCGATCCGTCGGCGCGCAAGGTCGTCGAGATCATGCGGAAAAAAGTGCAACTCAAGGAACAGGCGGCAAAGGCGGAGATCGTCGAGCGCACCCTCCCCGACGGCAAGGCCGTGCGCATCGGCTGGATCACCCTGCCTTCCTTCTACGCAGACATGCAGAAGACCGGCGGACGGAGCACGACGAAGGACGTCCTCGTCCTCCTCGAACGGCTCAAGAAGGAGAACATCCAGGGCCTCGTGATGGATCTGCGCCGCAACGGCGGCGGCTCGCTCGAGGAAGCCGTGAACTTGACGGGCCTCTTCATCAAGAGCGGCCCCGTCGTGATGGCGCGCGACAGCAACAACCGCAACTCGGTGCTGCGCGACAGGGACAAGGCGCTCCAATACGACGGCCCGATGCTTGTGGTGACCAACAAGCTCAGCGCATCCGCCAGCGAGATTTTCGCCGCCGCGCTGCAGGACTACAACCGCGCGGTGGTCGTCGGCGACTCGACATCGTTCGGCAAAGGCACCGTGCAGACGATGGTCGAGCTCGGGAACATCATCCCGCTCTCGCTCACCGGAAAATCCACGGGCAACGAGGCCGGCGCGCTGAAGCTAACCATCCAGAAATTCTACCGCATCTCCGGCGGCTCCACGCAGCTCCAGGGCGTGGCCGCGGACGTGAAGCTGCCGTCGCTCTGGGACCAGACGGACATCGGCGAGATCGCGCTGAAAGGCCCGATGCCCTACGACACGATCGAGCCCGCCACGTATGAAAAGTGGGAGCACTCGCTTTTCAAGCCCGAACTCAAGCAGCGCTCCGCCGCACGCATCGCCGCGGATGAGGAGTTCCAGTGGATCCTGGAAGACATGACCCGCATGAAAAATCGCGTGGCGGACAACAAGGTGTCGCTCAACGAAAAGTCCCGCCGTGCCGAACTCGACGATGACAAGGCTCGCAAGGAAAAGCGCACCGCCGAGCGCGCGAAGCTGAAGCGCACGGCGGAAAAAGTGTACAGCGTGACGCTCGACAATGCGGCCAATCCGGAGCTCCAGATCAAGAAAGAGAAAAAGATCACGAAGGAAACCGCCACGAAAAAGGACGGCGACACGAAGCCCGCAGACACCGAAGACGAAGACGGCGAACTCGCAGCCGATGACGCCGCCGCAAAGGTGGATCCCATCCGCAGCGAGAGCATCAACATCCTCAGGGATCTGATCGAATTCAGCCGCACGCCGCCGGCGACGGCCTCGACGGAAAAGACCACCGCCGCCTCGAAATAGCGGGACAGCGGCGGGTTACAGCGCGCGGCGGGTCATGCTGCTCGCGCCGCGGATTGCATCGAGCGTCGAGCGGACCTGCGAGAGCAGCTTCTCCTGCGTGTAGGGCTTTGGCAGAAAGCCGCGCAGCCCCTGGCTCAGCATGGCCCGGACTTTTTCCTGCTCGGCAAATCCGCTGCTGAGCATCACCGCGACTTGCGGCTTGATTTCACGCAGCGCATCGAACACCTCCGAGCCGTCCATGATCGGCAGTGTGAAGTCGAGGATCACGAGATCCACCTCGTCCTTGAGCTGCTTGAAAATCTCCAGCGCCTGAAATGGTTCCGACGAGGTCACCACACGGTATCCGGCATCAGTGAGCATCCGCTTCGCGATGGCCACGATCAGCGCCTCGTCGTCAATGATGAGGATCAGTTCCTTGGTCCCCGCCGGGTTGTCAATCGCCACCGTGGAATGTCGCGCAGCCTGCGGCGCAGCGTGAGCGGGGGCCGCGGCGATCACCGTTTCCGACAAGTGATGCAGATGGCCGCCAAGCCGGGTCGCCATCTGCGCGGTCACGCTCCTAGCCCGGTCGAGGCTCGTCCGCAGGAATGCAAAGTAGCGCATCCCCTCAGGGCTCGATTCGCACATCGGCTCGAGGACGCTGGAAGACTCGGAGATGACCTGGAGAAGGTTGTTCAGGTCATTTGCGGCTGTCTGGAGCCATGCGTTTTCGGAGTCTGATGCCATCGGGATTTTTTCGGGTTCCCCGGATCAGGCCGTCCCGCCTCCTCTGCATGACGCTAAGAAACCGGGCGCGAAACCTGCCGAGTGCATCAAAATAGAGCAGCTTTGACACCGCTTGCTCAATGAAAATCTCCGCGGCGGAAAAATGTGCGGCTCAGATCCGAATCCCGAAGAAATCCTGAAAGACCGCCGCATACACGTCGCGCTTCATCTCCGGCAGCCACTCGCGCCGGAATTCCTGCGGCGCGACCCATTTCCATGCGCTGAATTCGGGGTGCTTCGTGTTCACGTCAATCTTCGAGTCCTTCCCGAGGAACTCGCACAGGAAATACGTCTGATCCTTTCCGTCGTGCCCGCGCTTCTTACCGCTTTCGAAAAGGTACCGGTAACCGTCCCGCTGGCTCACGATCCGAAAGTCGTCCGCATCGATCGAAATCTCCTCCCACAGCTCGCGCACAAGCGCCTCCTCGGGAGTCTCGCCCTCGTCAATCCCGCCCTGCGGAAACTGCCACGCGCCAGAGATCGTCGTGCGCTCACAGATCAGGATTTTTCCGTCGCGGTTGCGCAGGATGCCTGCGACGTTCGGCTGGTAGGTTGGCTCGGACTTGCTCATGAACTTCAAAAAAATCGCGCTGTTGCTCGCTGGAATCGCACTCGTCGCCGCACTCTGGCTGCGCTGGTGGCTCCAGCCAGAACGCCAGATTCCCCGCGCGCAGGCAAGGCTTCTGTCCACGATTGAGAGGCGCGATTTCGACGCGATGTCCGCGATGATCGCCGCGGCGTACCGCGACCCCTGGCAGCACGACAAGACGGAGGCGATCGCGCAAAGCCGGGAGGTCTTCGGGCAGTTCATCACGCTCACGATCACGCGCGAGACACGGGGAATCCGCGCCGGTTCAGGCGCGTGGTTTCTCTCGGAAAAAATCACATTCAGCGGAATCGGAGGCCCGCTCGCGATGGCCGCGCGCGACACGGTGAACGGATTGCGCGCACCGTTCGTCATGAAGTGGAGGCAGCGCAGTGCGAAACCGAGGGACTGGGAGCTGCATTCGGTCGAGAATCCGCAGTTGGATCTACCGTGAAGCTGGCGCATCCAGAGCCTGGAATTTTCCCGCGTGACTTCGGCGAGCCATTCCATTTCAGGCAGTGTCTGATTCTGAAGTTCAACGTTAAGCGTCGGACATGAGATGTTGAACAGTGAGTCCGCCGCCGCCTTCCGATTCTGGCGCGCATCCTCATTCGCACCGCGCCTGCGGTGGGGCAAACGCCCAACGCCCAACGCCCAACGTCCAACGTCCAACGCCCAACGCCCAACGCCCAACATCCAGGAGAGCGGGACAGCACAGTCGTCGCTTTGACAACAAGCGACAAACCCCGCACGCTCCACCCCAGTGCCCAAGCCGCGTCGCGCCAAATCCAAGTCCGCCCGGAAGGACCGTGCACAGCTCGAATTTCCCGAGCAGTCCGCGCGTCGTCTCGCGGCTCGCGCGATGGCGCGCGCGGAACAGATGGACGACGAGGTGGAATCCGAACGCCCACGGCGGCGGTGGCGCGACCGGCTGTGGAATGCGCTCGCGGGGCTGAGCCTCGTGCCGTTCGTGTGGATTTTCACGGCGGCGCTTTTCAATACTTTCAGCAAGGCGGATCTTCGGCATGGCCGCGTGCCGTTCTGGAAGTCGCATGAGTTCGTGATGTTCGGCCTCGGCGCGGTGCTGTGGCTGCTGTGGACGTGCCTGTGTTTCCTGATCTGGAAACGCCCGCGCCCGGTGCGCGCGTATGTGTTCGGACACGAGGTGATGCACGGGCTGATGGCGCGAGTCTTCGGCGGCAGGATCAAGGAATTCCACGTGAGCGCGGACGGCGGCTACATCGTCACGAACAAATACAATTTCCTAATCGCGCTGGCGCCCTACCTGTGGCCGTTCTACTCGGTGCCGGTGCTCGCGGCGTGGGGCGTGTCGTATTTTGTGAACGGCGCTCCCTACCTGCGCGAATTCTTCCTCGCGGCCCTCGGGCTCACGTGGATGTTCCATCTCACGTTCACGCTGTGGGTGCTGCCGCGCGGGCAGAGCGACCTGCTCGGGCCGGGGCGGATTTTTTCCATCGCGCTGATCTATCTGGCGAATGCAATGCTGCTCGGCGGCGCGCTGTTCATCTTCGCGCCGGAGGTGAGCCTGCACGCGTACGCGCGGGAGGTGCGGGCGTGCGCGCTGGCATTTTACGAGTGGGTGGGAAATGGGTTCGCGCAGTGCGGGAATTTCATCGGGCGGCTGGCGGGCGGACGCTCAGGCACGTAGGGCGTGCGACTTTTTTTTGACTCGGGCCGGACGCGGCACGGTTCCGGCTATGTCAGGAATGCAACCCGATGAAAACGCAACCCCACGACCGCAACACGACCCGCCCGCTCGGCAGCTCCGGCTGTGTGCGCGAGACATTGGGCAGCGTTCTCCCGGGCAGCGCCATCGTGCCGGTCTCCGGCGGGCGCTTCCGTCCGCGGCTGCACGCGGCGGCGTTCCGTTGCAGCGCGTTTCGACTTTGTTGATGTTGGTTGGGAAAAAGGTGGACGGAGTCCGGGGGGGCTCCGTCCACCTCACCCAAACCGGGTGAGGGAAACTCGGGCACAGGAAACAGACACGCCGCATAAAATCACACCGTGTGACATCCGCGCGCCTTTGGATGTTGGGCGTTGAGCGTTGGACGTTGGACGTTGAGCCCCGCGCAGCGGCCCACGGGTGCCAGGACGCGCATGAAAATTCCGACGGCGCCTGCGGCGGGCCAAACGTCCAACGTCCAACGTCCAACGCTCAATGAAGGATGCCGCTCCTCATCGCGCGCGATGTTCCCAATTGCACCCGCCCGCCCCGCCCCCGATGCTCCGCGCCCTTCATGGGCGATTTCACTTTCACCTTCCTCGGCACCGGCACCTCGCACGGCGTCCCGATGCTCACGTGCGACTGCCCGGTCTGCCGCTCGACCGATCCGCGCGACAAACGCACGCGCACCGCGGCCTACATCGAGACCCCGGAATGCGCGTGGGTCGTGGACACGGGACCGGATTTCCGGACGCAGGCGCTGCGTGAAAACATCCGGCGGCTCGATGCCGTGGTGATCACGCACGCGCACTCGGATCACATCATGGGCTTCGATGATTTGCGGACATTCTGCCACGGTGGGAAAGTGCTGCCGGTCTATGGCTCGGAGCCCACGATCGAGCAGTTGCGACAGGTCTTTTCGTTTGCGTTCGACGGGCAGAACCGCTGGCCCGGCTACCTGCATCCCGAGGCGCATCCCGTGGACGGCCCATTCCGCCTGGGCGACACGGAGATCATCCCGCTGCCGGTACCGCACGGGCGCGTGACGACGTACGGGTATCTTTTCATCCGCGGCGGACGCCCGCTCGTCGCCTACCTGAGCGACTGCAAATCCGTGCCCGACGCCGTGCGCGCGCAGATCGCCGGCGTGGACACACTGATCCTCGACGCGCTGCGCCACCGCGAGCATCCCACGCACCTGAGCCTCGCGGAAGCGCTCGCGACCGCCGCCGCGATCCGTCCGCGGCAGACCCTGCTCACCCACCTCTGCCACGACCTCGGCCACGCGGCGACCGAGGCCACGCTGCCCGACGGCGTGCGCATCGCGACGGATGGGATGAAGCTCACATTCTGAGATCCCTACAAAATGCGGAGTTCAGAAATTCCGAAAAAAGGTTGTCCACGAAACACACGAAGGACACGAAAGGAATGCGCTGCTTTTCGTGTCCTTCGTGCGTTTCGTGGACACACATCTTCTCCCTCGCACCATTTCGCAGATCTCACATTCTGACCGCGGATCCTGTTCGCCATTTTCAAACCCGCCGTGTATTTCCAAGCCCGCAAATGAAAACCGTCCGTGTCCCATGGATTCACTGCCGCGCCGATGAGGTGGACGCCGTTCCGACTGAGCTGGAATGGCGCGGGCGCACTTTTGTCCTGCTCGCGTATTCGGAAAAGGAGGCCCGCGACTGGTGGCGCAGCCTCCCCGATCGCGACCGCGAGAACGCGCTCGGCATGGCCGCCGAACCGGCGGAGGACGGATTAGGATTGTTCTGAAATCCGCGCCACATTTTGCACCATCCATCCGGGCGCGAGGCCAGGGCTTTTGGTTTTGAGTCATAGGCGCATTCGCAACAGGGCGAGGGCGGAGGAGGGGTGGGCGGCGAGGCGTTCGGTTTTGGCAGGCAGCCAGTCATCGTCGGGCTCACTGGTGAGCAGGCGCAG
>BJFP01000174.1 GCA_014189875.1 Verrucomicrobiota bacterium
GCGCGCAGACGCCGCCGGATTTTCAGCGCGAGATCCGGCCCATCCTCTCGAACAACTGCTTCTTCTGCCACGGCCCCGATGAAAAGGAGCGGAAGGGGGGCGAGCACGGCTACCGGCTGGATCTCGCGGAGGGCGCGTTCGCGGATCTCGGCGGCTACAAGGCGATCATCCCCGGCAAGCCGGAGGAGAGCGAGCTGTTCAAGCGCATCACGACGAAGGACGAGGACGATGCGATGCCGCCGCGCAAGAGCGGCAAGAAGCTCACCGAGCGCGAGGTTGCGCTAGTGCGCGACTGGATCAAGAGCGGCGCGAAATACACGAAGCATTGGGCGTATGAGAAACCGGTGCGGGCGGCGGTGCCGGGGAAAAGTGCTCAGTCCTCAGTGCTCGGTGCTCAGACTCCGGGCACGGATGCGCGGCTTGCCAAACTGAGAACTGAGCACTGGGCACTGAGCACTAATCCGATCGATGCATTCATCCTCGCGCGGCTCGAAAAGGAGAAGCTGTCGCCGCAGCCCGAGGCGGATCCCTTCACACTCGTGCGCCGCGTTTCGCTCGATCTCACCGGCCTGCCGCCGACGCCGGAGGAGGCGGATGCCTTTGCAAACGACAAGTCGCCCGATGCGTATGGGAAGCTTGTGGATCGCCTGCTCGCATCGAGCGCATACGGCGAGCACTGGGGCCGCGCGTGGCTGGATCTCGCACGTTACGCAGACTCGGCGGGCTATGCGGATGATCCGCCGCGCACGATCTGGGCGTATCGCGACTGGGTGATCCGCGCGTTCAATGCGAACATGCCATTTGATCAATTCACCATTGAGCAGATCGCCGGCGATTTGCTGGCGGACTCGGATGAAGGAGGAAACCAGAAAGACAGGAAACCGCCCTTCATGGGTTCCTGGATTCCTGCTTCAAAAGAAGAGCAGCTCACCGCGACCGCATTCCACCGCAATACGATGACGAACAGCGAGGGCGGCACCGACGACGAGGAGTTCCGCAACGCCGCGATCGTGGACCGCACAAACACGACGATGGCGGTGTGGATGGGCACGTCGTTCACCTGTGCGCAGTGCCACACGCACAAGTATGATCCGATCTCGAACGCCGAATACTTTCGTCTCTTCGCCTTCTTGAACAACACGGCGGACGCGGACAAAAAGGACGAGTCGCCCGTGCTCACCTTCACCACGCCCGAGCAGAAAAAGCAGCGCGCCGAGTGGGAAGCGCAGCTCGCGGCGACCGATGTGAAATTCAAGACGCCATCCGCCGCCGTGATCGCTGGTGCGGAAAAATGGGCGCGGGAATTTTCCGCGAAGCTCGACTGGAAATCGCCGCAGCCCGTCGCCGCGAAAGCAAAGTCCGGTGCCGCGATGGAGTCGCGGCAGGACGGAACGATCGCCGTGCCCAAGAACGACGCGAAGAAGGACAGCTACACGATCGAGTTGGCTCTAAGCGCAGCGGAGAAAATCTCCGCGCTCCGGATCGAATCGCTCCCCGCGGACATGCTGCCCGGCAAGGGCGCGGGACACGGCGGCGGGAATTTCGTCGTCACGCGAGTGCGCGCTTCGGTCGTTCCGCCCGCAGCGGCGAAGGGATCGGTTGCGCGGTTTGTCCGCATCGAGCTTCCGGGTAAAAGCAAAATTCTTCAGCTCGCGGAGGTCGAGGTTTTCAGCGCCGGGAAGAACATCGCGCTCGGCGGTGTGGCCACGCAGTCCGGCACGCTTGCGGACGCTGAGGCGAAGCGGGCGATTGATGGGAACACGAACGGCGAATATGCGAGGGGCTCCGTGGCGCATGCGGCGGAAGGGGATGACCGCTGGTGGGAGGTGGACCTGAAAGCAGACTACGCGCTGGAGCGCATCGCCGTGTGGAACCGCACCGAGACGCCCGAGCGGCTGAAAGGCTTCCGCGTGGTCGCGCTCGACGCGCAGCGGCGGCCCGTGTGGGAGCGCGCCGACAATGACGCGCCGACGAAGACCGTCGCGTTCGCCTTGAATGACAGCCGCGAGATCGCATTCAGCACCGCGTTCGCGGATTTCACGCAGGCGGACTTTGACGAGCAGGGCGTGCTCTCCGACACGCCGAAAGCCGGTAAGAAGCCGGCGGGCTGGGGCGTCGGCGGCGCGACGACGAAGCCGCACACGCTCACGTTGCTCGCGACGAAGCCCGTGGATGCGCCCGCCGGATCGCGCATCGTCGTCACCATCGAGCATGAATCGAAAACCGAGAAGGCGACGCTCGGGCGCTTCCGCATTTCCGCGACATCCGATCCGCGCGTCGCGACGCACGCGCGCACGCCGGTGGACGTGCTCGGCATCCTCGCGGTCATAGAAAAGGATCGCACGCCCGCGCAGCGCGGGGGGCTGAACGAATACTACGCGCGCCAGATCGCGCCGGAACTGAAGTCCGAACGCGAACAGCTCGTGGCTTTGCGAAAGCAGATTGACGGCATCGCGCAGGTGAGAGTGCCCGTGCTGCGCGAACTCGCGGCCGCGCAGAGGCGCAAGACAAAGATCCAACTGCGCGGCAATTTCCAGGTGCTCGCGGACGAGGTGACCGAGGGCGTGCCCGCCGCATTTCATCCGATGCCGAAGGACGCGCCGATGAACCGCCTCACGCTCGCACGCTGGCTCGTGGATGAAGCCAACCCGCTCACCGCACGCGTGATCGCGAACCGCTTTTGGGAATCCATCTTCGGCACCGGCATCGTGCGGACGAGCGAGGAATTCGGCGCTCAGGGCGAGGCACCTTCGCACCCCGAGCTGCTCGACTGGCTCGCGATCGAACTCGTCAGCGAAAAATGGGACGTGAAGAAATTCCTGAAGCTGCTCGTGACGTCTGCGGCGTACCGCCAGTCGTCGAAGGTCATACCCGAGGTCTCCGAGCGTGACCCGGACAACCGGCTGCTCGCGCACGGCCCGCGTTTCCGGATGGGCGCGGAGACGGTCCGCGACCAGGCGCTCGCCGTGGGCGGCCTGCTCTCGCGGAAAATGTATGGCCCGCCGGTCCGCCCGCCGCGTCCGAACATGGGCCTGAACGCGGCCTTCGGCGGCGCCCTCGACTGGGCCACCAGCACCGGCGAGGACATGCACCGCCGCGCGCTCTACACCGAGTGGCGCCGCACCGCGCCGTATCCCTCGATGGTCGCCTTCGACGCGCCGAACCGCGAAGTCTGCACCCTGCGCCGCAACCGCTCAAATACGCCGCTCCAGGCACTCGTGACGATGAACGATCCCGTGTACATCGAAGCCGCGCAGGCGCTCGCCCGCCGCATGATCGCAGGCGGTGCGACGACGCAGGAAAAAGTGCGCACCGGATTCCGCCTCACGCTCACGCGTCCGCCGAGCGACAAGGAAATCCAGCGGCTCATCGCCCTGCACGACGCGGTGTTGCCATCGTATCGGCAGGATGAAAAGAAGGCGCTCGAAATGGCGACGAACCCGATCGGCCCTGTGCCGAAAGGTGCTGATGTTGCCGACCTCGCCGCGTGGACGACGGTCGCAAACACGCTGCTAAATCTCGATGAAACCGTGATGAAACGCTGACCCATGAATCCCGAACTCGATCTCCTCCAAGCGCAGACGCGCCGCCATTTCCTCCGCCAAGCCGGGCAGTTTTCGCTCGGCGCGGTGGCGATGAATTCGCTCCTCGGCACCAGCGCATCTGGCCTCACCGCCGCCGTGAATCCGCTTGCGCCGCACAAACCGCACTTCCCGGCGAAGGTGAAGCGTGTCGTGTATCTCCACATGTCCGGTGGGCCGCCGCATCTCGACATTTTCGACTACAAGCCCGAGCTGGTGAAGCACAACGGCGAGGATGCGCCGGACGCTTTCATCAAGGGCAAGAAATTCGCATTCACCACCGGCGTGCCGAAGCTCATGGGCACGCCGCACACATTCACGCAGCACGGCAAGGGCGGCATCTGGATGTCCGATGCGATCCCGAATTTTCACGGCATTGCCGACGAGATGTGCGTGGTGAAATCCATGTTCACCGATCAGTTCAACCACGCGCCCGCGGAGCTGATGCTCTTCACCGGCTCGCCGCGGCAGGGCCGGCCTTCGATGGGATCGTGGGTCACGTACGGACTCGGCTCGGAAAATGAAAACCTGCCGGGTTTCGTCGTGCTCATCAGCAGTGGCGTGCAGCCGAGCGGCGGGCAGGGATTGTGGGGCACGGGCTTCATCCCGTCGGTTTTTCAGGGCGTGCAGTGCCGGTCCAAAGGTGACCCCGTTTTGTACGTGAGCGATCCTCCCGGGATGGACCGCGAGCTTCGCCGCAAGACGCTCGATGCGCTGCGCGATCTCAACGAGGAGCAGGCGCGCGAACTCGGCCATCCCGAGACCGCCACGCGCATCGCGCAATACGAACTCGCATTCCGCATGCAGACGAGCGTGCCCGACGTGATGGACATCTCGCGCGAACCGCAAAAGGTGCTCGACGATTATGGCGCGAAACCGGGCGAGGCGAGCTTTGCCAACAACTGCCTGCTCGCGCGCCGTCTGCTCGAACAGGGCGTGCGTTTCGTGCAGCTTTTCGACTGGGGCTGGGACTTCCACGGCACGAATGCGAACGAGGAAATCAAGGACGGCCTCACTCGCAAAATGACGCGAACCGACAAGCCCGTCGCCGCGCTCATCCGCGACCTGAAGCAGAGCGGTCTGCTCGACGACACGCTCATCGTGTGGGGCGGCGAATTCGGTCGTACGCCATTCCGCGAAGGCCGCACCGCCAAAAGCATGTATCAGGGCCGCGATCATTTTCCCGACGCGTATTCGATCTTCCTCGCAGGCGGCGGCGTGAAGCACGGCATCAGCTATGGCGAGACCGATGAACTCGGCTTCTCCGTCGTGCAGGACAAAGTCCACGTGCACGATCTGCAGGCCACCATCATGCACCTGCTCGGCTTCGACCACGAGCGGCTCACCTACCGCTTCCAAGGTCGCGACTACCGGCTCACGGATGTGCATGGCAAGATTGTGAAAGGCATCCTCGCGTGACGTAAGGCGGACACTGCTGTCCGCAATTCGTTGCTTCCCTACTTGAAGCGGATGCGGCTCTGCGTCGTCATGTGCCAAGCATGAAGATCGATTCGCATCACCACTTTTGGAAATATAGCGCGGAGGAATATCCGTGGATCGGCGATTCGATGGCTGCGCTGCGCCGCGATTTTTTGCCGGCGCATTTGAAGGCGGAGATTGCGGCGCTCGGGATCGATGGCGTCGTGTCCGTGCAGGCGCGGCAGACTGTCGGCGAGACGGAGTGGCTGCTCTCGCTCGCGGATGGGAATGATTTCATCAAGGGCGTCGTCGGCTGGGTGCCGCTCGCGGAGCCGGGCGTGCGCGACGCGGTCGCAAAATTTGCCGCGAACCCGAAGCTGCGCGCGGTGCGGCATGTGGTGCAGGACGAGCCGGATGACCGGTTCATCCTCGGCGCGGATTTCAACCGCGGTGTGTCCGTGCTGAAGGACTTCGGGCTCGTGTACGACATTCTGATCTTCGAGCGGCAGCTTGCGGCCTCGATCGAATTTGTGGACCGGCATCCGCAGCAGGTCTTCGTGCTCGATCACATCGCGAAGCCGCGCATCGGGGACAACGCCATCGAGCCGTGGCGTGCAAATATCCGCGAACTCGCGCGGCGGCCGAATGTCTTCTGCAAAGTCTCCGGCATGGTGACGGAGGCGGATTGGAAGACGTGGAGCGAGAAGCAACTCCGCCCGTATTTCGACGTGGTGATCGAGGCGTTCGGTCCGAGGCGGCTGATGTTTGGCACCGACTGGCCGGTGTGTCTCGCGGCATCTGGCTACGCGCGCTGGGTGGACGTCGTGCGCAAGTTTGCATCGGGGATTTCCGCCGAGGAGCAGGAGTGGCTGTTTGGAAAGACGGCGGTGCTGGCCTACGGACTCACGTAGGGCGGAGAATCCTGTCTGACATCACGGCGGCCACTGCGGACAGGATTGTCCGCGTTACTGCGCCGCAACTTCGCGCACGAGCTTCTCGGTCATCGCCCAATCAATGCACTGATCGGTGATCGACTTTCCATAGACGAGCGCGCTGCGATCCTTGCCGAGTGATTGGGCGCCGGCGACGAGGTTGCTCTCCAGCATCGCACCGATGACACCCTTATTGCTCGCACGCTGCGCGAGGATCTCGCGGAACGTCGCTGGCATCCGCTCGCACTCCTTTGCGCAATTCGCGTGGCTCGCATCGATCATCACCGTGGGCGGCAGGCCGGCTTTTGCCAGGGCGGCGAGCGCCTTGGCGACTGATGCCGCGTCGTGGTTCGGCGAGTCGTCGCCGCCGCGGAGGATCACGTGGCAATCGGGATTGCCCGTCGTGTTCACCACGCTGGCGCGGCCGCTCTCATCGATGCCGAGGAAAGTCTGCCGCTGCACTGCGGCCTTGATGGCGTTGATCGCCGGAGTCACCGCGCCGCTCGTGGTGTTCTTGAAGCCGACCGGCATCGAGAGGCCGCTCGCCATCTGGCGGTGCGTCTGGCTTTCCGTCGTGCGCGCGCCGATGGCCGTCCAGCACGTGAGGTCGGCGATGTATTGAGGCGTGATCGGGTCGAGCATCTCCGTCGCGGTCGGCAGGCCGAGGTCGAGCACGTCGCGCAGGAAGGTGCGCGCGATGCGCAGGCCGGCGGGAATGTCGTTCGTGCCATCGAGGTGAGGGTCCATGATCAGGCCCTTCCAGCCGATCGTCGTGCGTGGCTTTTCAAAATACACGCGCATCACAATCAGCACGCGGTCGCGGACTTCCTGCGCGAGTTTTGCCAGCCGCTCGGCGTATTCGTGGCCGCCTTTCAGATCGTGGATCGAGCAAGGGCCGACGATGAGCAGGAAGCGCGGGTCCGCGCCGGAGATGGTCCGCGCGATGGCTGCGCGCGAGTCACTCACAAACGCCGCGTGCACATCGCTGCGCGGGATTTCCGCGCTCATTTCCTTAGGCGAAGGAAGCGCGGTATTGGCTAAAACGTGGACGTCGGAAACCTGGTTCATGAAAAAGGGGGCGAATAGCTAGCGTGCTTTGCCGCGCTGCGCCAGTTCGGATGCAGACTATCGCCGCGAACCCATCTTGCGCTCGATCCACTTCCGCCCGTGCGCCAGTGCGGCAAGTGCTTCGGCCAGGCGACGTTCGCGTGTCTCGTCGCGCTTCGCGGTGGAAACCCACACCAGCCACTCGCGCTGGCAACTCACCGAAAGTTTAGCGAACCCTTCCGCCGCCGCCCGGTGCTTTTTCGTCGCGAGCGCCTTGGCGAAAAAATCCGGCACCGGCCACGGCTCGCGCTTCTGCTTCGGAGCGGCGGGGATCTCCCGCTGTGAGTCCAGAACGACGGCGGAATGCAGCAGCACGCGCAGCGCGTCGCGGTTCAGCGATTCGAGGGAAGTGAGACGGATCGCGCGGATGTTCGTGTTCGCCTCGCCACCGGTGAAGAGCCCCGCCGTATCGTCCAGTTCCGTCCCGCGGAAAAATGGGATGGCCACGTGCTTTTTGCATGCGCTGACGCCGCAGACGAGCTTCCGCCCGCTGAAACAAAGCACGTTCCACTTGATCGATTCCGTGAGGTCCGGCTCCCAACGCAGGAACCACTCACGAAGCTGCACCGCCATCTGCCGCGAGAAAGCCGGCGCATTTTCCAGCCACTCATCAGGGTCGCGTGTCTTGGCGCGCGAGCAGTCCATGGCAGCCGGTCAAATGAGCATCCCTTTCGCCTTCGCCAACGCCTCGTCGAGCTTGCTGGCGTCCTTGCCGCCGCCGCGGGCGAAGTCGGGTTTGCCGCCGCCTTTGCCTCCGACGATCGGGGCGATGGTCTGGATGATTTTTCCGGCCTGCACTTTGGCCTGATGCTCCTTGCCGACGCTCGCGATGAGCGCGACCGAACCGCCGCCGGCGGTGCCGAGGATGACGACTCCGGGGAAGCTGCCTTTCAGCGCTTCGGCGAGGGCGACGGCTGCGTCGGCGTCGAGTGCGCCGAGGTTGGCGATGATGGCGGGGATGCCGTTGATCGTTTCGGCGTTTGCGATGAGATCCTTCGCGCGGCCGGCGGCTTCGCGCTGCTGGGCGGACTTGAGCGCCTTTTCGAGTTCCTTGTGCTGCGCGAGCATTCCCTCGATGCGCTTTTCGAGTTCGGGCAGCGGCGTGCCGAGCTGCGTGGCGAGCGTGTGGAGGCGCTGCATGTCGGCGGTCGCGAGGTCGTAGGCGGTGAGGCCGGCGACGGCTTCGATGCGGCGGACTCCGGCGGCGATGGCGGCTTCGGCGTTGATGCGGAAGAGGCCGATCTCGCCGGTGGCGCGCGTGTGCGTGCCGGCGCAGAGTTCCATCGAGTAGCCGTCGAGCGCGGGGCGGCCGTTGCCGTCAATGTGTCCGCCGACCTGCACGACGCGGACGGTCTCGCCGTATTTGTCGCCGAAGAACTGCATCACGTCGGCGCGCCCGCGCACGTCGGCGTAGGGCACTTCGATCCACGCGACGCGGGAATTTTCCACGATGCGCTCGTTCACGAGCCGCTCGATGTCGCGCACCTGCGCGGGCGTGAGCGCGGCGCTGTTGAAGTCGAACGTCAGCTTGTCCGGCCCGACGAAGGAGCCCTTCTGCGTGGCTTCCTTGCTCACAACTTCGTGCAGCGCCCAGTGGAGCAAATGCGTGACGGTGTGGTGGCGCTGGATGGCGTTGCGGCGGGCGGGGTCCACTGTCAAAATCACCTCGGTGCCGGCGACCGGGAAGTCAGGCGTCTCGCCTGACATGGCAGACAGGCTTCCAGCCTGTCCGACAGCCGGGACGGCTGTCTGCCCTGACACGCGAGGACGCGTGTCTTCCAGGAAATGCAGCCACGTGTGTCCGGTCTTCTGCGTGTTCGCGATGCGCCACACGTCGGCACCGTGGGTGAGTTCGCCGGAATCGCCGACCTGCCCG
>BJFP01000175.1 GCA_014189875.1 Verrucomicrobiota bacterium
GCGCTCGAGAAAAAGGCCGCGGACGGCGACCCGGAGGCGCAGATCGCGCTCGGTCTCGCGTACGACGTAGGCCGCGGAGTCGAGCAGGATCGGAGGAAAGCCGTGGAGTGGTTTCAAAAGGCGGCGGCACAGGGATCCGCGGAGGCGCAGTTCAATCTCGGCACGATGTACGCACGCGGCACCGGCGTGGAGAAGAACGAGACGAAGGCGTTCGCGTGGTTTGAAAAGGCTGCGGAGCAGGGCTCCGTAGATGCGCAGTTCAACCTCGCAAACATGTACAAGGAAGGACGCGGCACGGAGAAGAACCTCTCACGTGCGATCACCTGGTATGACAGGGCCGGGATTCACGGTATGACGCGCGCGCAGTACAATCTCGGCCTGATGTATGCGGCTGGCGAAGGTGTGCCCGCGAATTCGGTGAAGGCCTATGCGTGGCTCTCCCTGGCTGCTGCAGACGGCGATCCGGCTGCAAAGAAGCTCGCCGATTTCATCTGGAGCAAAACGACGACGGAGGCGCAGAAGGAGACTCTGAAAAAGGTGGCGGCGGATCTCGCGACGAAGATCAAAAAGTAGCGGGCACCCCGGACGGCGCGCCCCCTACCCTGCGCCGAGCCGCTGATCCTTTTTGTTCGCGGGATGCTCGTCCTTTTTCCCGTGGATGCACACGGCCACCCACTCGGCGAGCCGCTGGCCGAGCAGGCGGCACCCGGCGGTATCGTCGTCGCTGCGCGGTTCCTTCGCGACGACTGCGCCGTAGTGCGCAGTGCGCAGCTTCGTCGCGTAGTCGGTGACGCCGAAGACGAGGAAGCCGAAATTCATGAGCACGGTGAGGATGCTCTGGCACGCGAGCTCCATGCCGCCGCCCCACGCGCCGGCGGAGGAAAATGCGCAGGCGATTTTTCCGTCCACGTCCATCCAGTGCGGCATCATCGCCTCGTCCCAAAAGCGTTTCATTTTCCACGAGAGGATGCCCATGTTCGTCGGGCTCCCCACGGCGAGGCCGTCGCACCAGATCACGTCGTCCGCGGTCGCGTCGTCCACGGAGCGCACGCGCACCTCGGTGTCCGCGATGCGCTGCGCGCCCTCGGCGACAAGTGCGGCCATCTTGGCGACGTTCCCGGACTTTGAATCGAAGAGAACGAGAATGCGGTTCATGGAAAATGCAGTGATGGCTCAAATTGTCTGAAACCACGAATGAACACGGAGAGACACGAATGGGATTCCGGAATGACGAGCGCCGTCAAACGGACGCAGCTTCGCTCCATTCGTGTTCTTTTGTGTCCATTCGTGGTTCAAATTCATCCCTCATCGAAAATGCGGATCAGTGCTGCGGCGGCGGGAGCATCACGATCCCGTAGCGCGGGGCGATGGCGAGGAGCTTTTCGATTTCGCCGGGCTGCGGCGGAATGGGCGGCGCATCCGCCGATGGAAGCTCGGTCGCAAACTCGGCCATGAATTTCTCGAACCCCGCGGGGACGCATGTGATGAGCATGCGCGCGGCTTCCGCAGTCTTGTTCTTGAACGCGTGCGGCGTGCCGCGGGGGATCTGCACGAAGGTGCCCGTCGTGCCGATCACCTCGCGCCCGTCCACGGTAAAAGTGATCTCACCCGCGGTGACGTAAAACGTCTCCTCCTCGCGCGTGTGGTAGTGCGGAGGCGGGCCTCCGCCGGGCGGCACGGTGGCATCGGCGAGGCAGTACGCGCCGCCGGTCTGTTCACCATTGGCGAGAATGACGTAGCGGTCGCCGACGGCCGAGAATGCCTTCGAGGAGCCGGGAGAGGAGACGATCAATTGTGCGGGCGTGCTCATGCGGGCGGATTCAACCCCGGGCGGATGCAGCGGGCAAGACTCCGCGAATCATGCCGCCGGACTTTCCCACTTCGAACTGACTCACAACGCCCCCGAGCCCGCCGGAATTAAAAATAAGCGAATCCTATTACTGCGTCATTTGCACCCCGCGCGAAGTCCGTCGTGGATTCGTCCACCTCGTCGGCCATCTGCCGGAAGCCGTCGCGGATCGATTCGCTCTTGGGGCTGCCCGCCTCGACACGACTTTCTCCATGCCAGATTTTCGGGAGTTCCCTTGAACTGCCCTACCGTTCCCCAGGAAACGGATCTGCGGAGAGGCGCGCGCTGATTTCGTCCGCGGTCCACGGCGCACCGCCGGAAAATGTCGGCATGATCACCGGCTTGAACGACGCGCATGCAAACAGCATCAGCGCGACGCCGCCGCACAGCGCGGAATCCATGGCGCGCAGCCAGATCCCCGCCTCGCGCACCGGTGCGAGGATGCGGCGCACGCGCTGCTCGAGTTTGCCGCGGCCCGGCGCGGCCATCGCGAGGGATGCGACGGCAGCGAGGCGTGGCCCCTGCGCGGCGGCTCCCATTTTCCACAGAAGCGTCGCGTAATCCACCGGCGCGGCGCCGCGCGAGACGACGAGCGCATCGCACGCAAACTCGCGCTCCACCGCGAGGTGCCGTTGCAGCATCCACACGAACGGATTGAACCAATGCACCGCGCACGCGATCTGCCCGAGCGCGTGCGTCCAAAGATCGCCGCGGCGGAAATGGCCGAGCTCATGCAGCAGCACGAGCCGGCGCTGCGCATGCGACCAGTCCGCGGCCTCGTCGGGCAGCAGCACGGTGCGGCGGAAAAGTCCCGTCGCGCTCGGAATGAATCCCGGCCCGGCAAAATGCAGCCGCACATTTCCGCGCATCCCGAGCGTGCAGCGGCATTCGGCGAGCAGCTTCCGCCACGCGCGGCCCTGGACCGGGCGCGACTGCCGTACGAGCCGTGCGATTGCAAATGTCCCGGCGAGCGTGCGCACGAGGAGCAGTGTGGCGACGATCGCAAAAATCCGCACCAGCCACGGCGCGATCCAGCCGCCCGCCGCAGCGGCCCACTGCGCGACGATTTC
The DNA here is from genome assembly GCA_014189875.1 of Verrucomicrobiota bacterium. Taxonomy (GTDB): domain Bacteria; phylum Verrucomicrobiota; class Verrucomicrobiia; order Chthoniobacterales; family Chthoniobacteraceae; genus SXWH01. The sequence continues at coordinate 2,920 of BJFP01000175.1, forward strand.
CGGAGTCTTCACTTCCAACGTCGGCAACGGACGCACGAGCCCGATGCCGAGCGCGATGAGCACCGCGAAGGCAACGACCGGCACGACCTGCACCACGCGCCGGAGCCGCACGCGCAGACCTGCCGGGCACAGCATCACGCACGCCGAAGCCGCACCGGCCACGACGATGCTGCGAAAAAGCCAGTCGTGAAATGCCGCGAGATTCATTTGCGTTTCTTCTGATCGATCAGCTTCCGGATCCGCGCGAGCTCGTCAGAATCCACGTCCTTCGGGTCGAGCAGCGTGGCGACGAGGCTCGCCGGGCTGTTGTTGAAAAATGTGGAGAGCAGCCTGCGCAGCGCGCTCTTGCCTGCCTTCTCCTGCGAGGCGAGCGGCTCATACACGTAGCGTTTGCCGTCGCGCTCGTGCTTCAGGTGGCCCTTGTTCACGAGCACGGCGAGGAGCGCGCGCACTGCGGAATAGCTCGGCGCGTCGGGCAAGCTCCCGTGGATTTCCGTCGCGGTCGCGCGGCCTGCGCGCCAGATCACGTCCATGATCTGCCGCTCGCGACGGGAGAGAGGATCGTGCTCATGATGGCCTGCTGGCATGGCGGCGAAATTCGGCGGCGCATGGTGGACGGTCAAGCCATATGCTGCTTTTTTAGCAAAATGAACTTGCCATTCTCCGACGTTGCTGCTGCTTTTTTAGCACATGAAGCACCTTCTCCTAATCCCCGCCGTCGCCGCCACACTGTTCTGTTACGGCTGCTCGTCCTACGTGAACTCCCCCGCCGTCGCCCGCGCACGCGACGCGAAGCGCGCCGAGTTCTCCGATCCGCTCATCGCGCGCGCCGCAAATGCCAAGCCCACGATGCAGTTCCCAGCAACGATCGCCATCGCGCCGAACGACCACGCCGTGCGCGGGCACGTCCGCGCGCTTTCCGCGTTTGGAAAACTCGACGCGCTGAACTCGCTCCCTCAGCTCGCGCGCACCACAGTCATCAGCCCCACGATCATCGGCGACACCGATCACGAACACCGCATCTCCGCCGACCTCCGCCTCCGCGAGGCCGCTGCGAAACTGCACGCGGACGCCGTCCTTTTCATCGCCATCGAAACACAAGCGACCGACGGACACATCGTCGCGCCGCTCACCGGACTCTCGCTCGGCCTGCTGCCGAACAAGCGCTACGAACTGATCTCCACCGCATTCGCCGCCCTCGTGGACACGCGCACCGGCTACGTCTATGGCACCGATGAAAAGAGCCGCGCGAAGTCAGGAATCACGATGGCGTGGGGCAGCAGCGAAGTGATCCAGCGCGCCCGCGCGAAAGTCGAACGCGAAGCGACTGAAAAGCTCTTCGCGGACTTCCCGGCGTTCTGGCGCGGCATCGTGGCCACGCAGCACCGGTGATGCGGAGTTGAGGGCTGAAAGTTGAGAGTTGAGAGGCGTGCATCCGCAGTGGCACCGTCGCTTTGAAATGCAGCGAATCCCCGGATCACACATGGCACACCCAAACACTTCAGCCATCCCTCAGCTCTCAACTTTCCACCCTCGACAATCCCGATGAATCCACTCCGCGCTGCGCTCGTCCTGCTCGCCGCCGTCCTCGCCGGATGCGCGACGCAGACGAAGCAACACCCGGATGCGGAGCGCAGCCGCGGACTCACGCCCACGCTGGAGCGACCCGGACTCGGCACCTCGTGGGGCGAGCAGCGCGAGTCGTGGATCGGGCCCGCACCGTTCGCGCGTTCGTCGGCAGAGCGGCCCGCCGCGCAGGCGCGCATCTTCTACAACGACCGCGAGGGCGCGGATGCGATGCTCGCATTTCTCGGCGGCGAACCAAAACGCTGCGAGGGCCTGCACCACCCGGCGGGCCCGCTGCTGCGCGTCGGCCTGCGCAATGGAAACGGCCAATGGCTCGAATGCCGCGAGTCGCACGCACGCCACATCGTGACCGCCGACCACGGCTCCCGCTACGAGGTCGTGTTGAGAAATGACGCGCGCCGTTCAGTGGAAGTCGTCGTGAGCGTGGATGGCCTCGATGCGATGGACGGCAAGCCCGCGTCGCTGAAAAAGCGCGGCTACGTCCTTGCGCCCTTCGAGTCGCTCGCGGTCTCCGGATTCCGCACGAGCGCGTCCACCGTCGCCGCATTCCGCTTCGGCGGAATGTTCGACAGCTACGGCCACCGCCGCCATGGAAATACCGCAAATGCCGGAGTCGTCGGCGTCGCAGTCTTCGATGAGAAACGGCGCGCGATCGGCACGGACACCGGCGATCCGAAAAGCCACGCCTGGCGCGCCACCGCCACGCGCCCGCCCGGCGGCACGCGCGATTTCTCCGCGCCGCCGGACGCATGAGCGCCCCCGAAGACCCGCCACGCGATCCGGCCCCGCCGCCGCCGTCCTTTTCCGACGAACTGCGCACACTCGCCGAGAACTTCAAGGAACACCCGATCTGCCTCGCCGAGATCCTGGAAGCGACGAAGGGCCGAGGCTTCGATCTGCTCCTCATCTTCATCTCGCTGCCATTCACCACGCCGATTCCCACGCCGGGACTCTCGATCCCTTTCGGCCTCGTGATCGCCCTCATCGGCGCGCGCATGTCGCTCGGCCAGAAGCCGTGGCTCCCGCGGAAACTGCTCCTGCACAAGCTGCCCGCCGGATTCCTCGCGAAGCTCCTCGCGGCCACGAGCCGCGTCGTCGGATTCCTCGAGCGGTTCCTGCGCCCGCGGCTCGATTTCCTGCACGCGCAATTCATCTACCGCAGCCTCGCCGGGATTTTCATCGCCGTGTGCGGCCTCTGCATGATGCTCCCGCTGCCCGTGCCATTTTCAAACGGCCTGCCCGCCGTCACCGTGCTCATCCTCTCCGCATCGGCGCTCGCGCGCGACGGCATCTTCTTCATCGTGGGATGCGTCATGTTTGCGATCACGACCGCATTCTTCATGCTCCTCTGGTTCGGCGGCGCACAGGCACTCGGCCACCTGCGACGTTATTTGTTCGGGAGCTGACCAGCATTCCACACCTCGCCCGTTGCGGATTTTTTGCTGGGGAAAAAATGTCCGCGCCAGCGCGCAATTGCCAGCCACATACCGCGCCCTCATGCTCGCACGAATGTCCGCTCCCCTGCCCGGCAAGCCGTGGTATCGCATCCTCTACATCCAGGTGCTCATCGCCGTGGCGCTGGGCATCATCGTCGGGCATAATTGGCAGACGATCGGCGCTGCGGTGAAGTGGAGCGGCATCTTCGGCAGAGATCTCGCGTGGCCCGACGTGAAGGACGCGCTGAAGCCGCTCGGCGACGGTTTCGTCAAGATCGTGAAAATGATGATCGGCCCGATCATTTTCTGCACCGTCGTGCATGGCGTCGCGAGCATGGGCGACCTGCGGAAGCTCGGGCGCGTGGGACTGAAGTCGCTGATCTATTTCGAAGTCGTGTCCACCTTTGCGCTCATCATCGGGCTCATCGTAGTGAACGTGATGCAGCCGGGCGCGGGCTTCCAATACGATCCCGCCGCGCTGAACACCGGTGCCGTGCGCGACTACGCGGCGAAGGCGCACGCGATGAACACGAAGGACTTTCTGCTGAACATCATCCCGGACACGTTCCTCGGCGCGTTCACGTCGGGCGATCTGCTGCAGGTGCTCTTCGTGTCGCTGCTCACGGCATTCGCGCTGCTCGGCCTCGGCGGACGCGCGCGGCCCGTGCTGAACGCGGTGGATTACGCCACGCAGGTGTTCTTCGCCATCATGCGCATCGTGGTGCGCACAGCACCGGTGGGCGCGTTCGGCGCGATGGCGTTCACCGTCGGCAGTTACGGGATCGGCTCGCTGGGAAAATTGCTCGCGCTGATGGGTGGCTTCTACCTCACCGCAGGGCTCTTCATCGTCATCGTGCTCGGCTCGATCGCGCGTGCGTGCGGCGTTTCCATTTTCCGCCTGCTCGGCTACCTGAAGGACGAACTGCTGCTCGTGCTCGGCACGAGTTCCTCCGAGACCGCGCTGCCGGGGCTCATCGAAAAAATGCAGCGCCTCGGCTGCTCGCGATCAACGGTCGGCGTCGTGGTGCCGACGGGCTTCAGCTTCAATCTCGACGGCACAAACATCTACATGGCGATGGCCGCGATCTTCCTCGCGCAGGCGACGAACACGCCGCTCGATCTGCGCCAGCAGATCGGCCTGCTGCTCGTCGCGATGATCACCTCGAAAGGCGCAAGCGGCGTGACCGGCGCGGGCTTCGTGACCCTCGCCGCCACGCTCTCCGCGATGAAGACAATCCCCATCGAGTCCGTCGCGCTGCTGCTCGGCATTGACCGCTTCATGAGCGAATGCCGCTCGATCACAAACTTTATCGGCAACAGCGTGGCGACCATCGCAATCAGCCGTTGGGAAAACGAAGTCACGCCCGAGACACTGCGGGAAAATCTGCGAAACCCGCCGCCAGCCATCGCACACTCTGCGGAGGAATCGAAGTCGGGACACTGACGCGATCTTTCGCAGGCACCGTGGCTGTTTTTCTGAACGGTGTAGCCGTGAACTGGCGAGCGCGCAGCGTCGGTAGCCGGGACTTTCCAGTCCCGGCATCCGTGCGCCGGAAGATTGCCGGGGCTGGAAAGCCCCGGCTACCGAACGAGCGTGCCCGCCTTCTTCCGTCGGCGGCTACCGAAGGTTCGTCATTCGTCATCCGTCATTCGTCATTGCAAGCCACCGCGCCTCCCGCCACTCGTCACGCATGACTTTGATTGACGGAAAAGCCATCGCACAACGCATCAACGAACAGACCCGCGCCGCGGCCGCCGCACTCATCGCGCGCGGCGTGAAGCCAGGGCTCGCGGTCGTCGTGGTCGGCGACGATCCGGCGTCGCACGCGTATGTGCGCAGCAAGGAAAAGACCTCCACGGAACTCGGGATGCACAGCGTGAAGCACGCGCTGCCGCACGACACCACGCAGGCGCAGCTCCTCGATGTCGTGCGCGCCTTGAACAACGACCCCGCGATCCACGGCATCCTCGTGCAGTCTCCGCCGCCGGAGCACATTGATGAGCGCGCGATCGTCGAGGCGCTCGACCCGCGAAAGGACGTGGACGGATTCCATCCCATCAATGTCGCGAAGCTCGCGCTCGGCGATGCGGATGCATTCGTCCCCTGCACGCCGCTCGGCTGCCAGCGGCTGCTGATCGAGAGCGGCATCGAGACAGCGGGCGCAAATGTCGTCGTGCTCGGCCGCAGCATGATCGTCGGCAAGCCGATGGCGCTGCTGCTCATGAACAAAGGCCGCGGCGGCGATGCAACCGTGACCGTCGCGCATTCGCGCACGCGCAATCTCGCCGAAGTGTGCAGCCGCGCGGATATCCTCATCGCCGCGATCGGCCAGCCTGAATTCGTGAAGGCAAACTTCGTGCGCGAGGGCGCGGTGGTCATTGATGTCGGCATCAACCGCGTGGCCGATCCCTCATCGCCGAAAGGAAGCAGGCTCGTAGGCGACGTAGCATTCGCCGAAGTCGCGCCGAAGTGCAGCGCCATCACGCCCGTGCCCGGCGGAGTCGGCCCGATGACGATCGCGATGCTCATGCACAACACCGTGCTCGCCGCGCAAAGGATCGCGGGGTGAGCAGCGGCCCTCTTCCTTGGACGTTGGACGTTGGACGTTGGGCGTTGGGCGTTGGGCGTTCAGCCCCGCGCAGCGGCCTTCCGGTTTTACGACGCGCATCAAAATCCGGAACGCGCCTGCCGCGGGCCAAATGTCCAACGCCCAACGCCCAACGCCCAACGCCCAAAGAAGGCAGCGCACGCGACGCGCGGATCTCGCCGATGAGCATCACGCGCACGGCCATCCTCCGCCTCACGCTTGCGACCGCCGCATGGGGCCTGAGCTTCCCGACGGCAAAGGCCGTCATGCAGGCTCAGGCATTCGCCGCGCCGGGACACGCCGAGTGGTTTCACGCCGCGCTCATCCTTTTCAACCGCATGGTGCTCGCGACCCTCATCATGCTCGCGCTGCTCGG
>BJFP01000176.1 GCA_014189875.1 Verrucomicrobiota bacterium
AGACGATCCGCATTCGGATGCTGCGCGGATTCCTGGATTTCGCCGACGACGATGTTTGCGATGGAGCAGCCGGTGGTCTCGATGCCCTCGACTTCCACGCCCGCCATCGTGAGGAGATCCACGAGTGCAGGCACGGTCGGCGGGAGTTCGACGAGTTCACGGAGCCAGTTGAGAGAGACTTTCATAGGAAATTGAACCGCGGCGGACGCGGCGAGCGCGGCGGATTTTTATTCGGTGGTTGGTTTCGATTCGGGGAGATTATTGGCCATGCGTTTGATGCCGTTCTTGAGCAGACGCACGTTGAAATTGATCAGGTAGCCAAGCTGGCGCTCGGAAAGAATGAGGTAGTTCAGCAGCGTTGCGTCGTGAATTGGGATCAACTGCTCGCAGCTTTTCAATTCGAGAATGATTTCGCCCTCGACGATCACGTCCAGCCGATAGCCGCAATCGAGTCGCACGCCTTTGTATATCACAGCAAGTTGCTTTTGCCGCTCGAAACAGATGCCCCGCAAAGTCAGCTCATGACACAGCGCCATCTCATAAGCATTCTCCAGCAGCCCCGGCCCTAGCGCACGATGAACCTCGAATGCCGCATCCAGCACCCGCGTCGCCAATTCATCTAGTTCGTGTCTGTTCATGCTTCGCCGCGCTCGCCGCGTACGCCGCGGTTTAATTTCAAAACTGCGCGAGGAAGCGTTGATCGCTGTTCGTGAAATAGCGGATGTCCGGCGTGCCGCTCATGATCATCGCGAGGCGATCGAGGCCGAAGCCGAACGCGAAGCCGGTGAATTTTTCCGGATCGAATGCGCGGTCGCCGCGCTTCGTGTTCACGGCTTCGAGCACGGCGGGATCCACCATGCCGCAGCCGGCGATCTCCAGCCAGCGATCCGTCGCGCCAAGCATCGAGGTCTTGATGTCCACCTCGTAGCTCGGCTCGGTGAACGGGAAAAAGTGCGGGCGGAAACGGAATTTTGCATCGTTACCGAACAGCTCGCGGAAGAAGAACTCCAGCGTGCCTTTCAGATCGGCGACGCTCACGCCTTCGTCCACGTAGAGTCCCTCCATTTGCGTGAACTGCGCGAGGTGCGTGGCATCAATCTCGTCGCGGCGATATGCCGCACCCGGCGCGATGATGCGGATGGGCGGCGCGGTCTTTTCCATCGTGCGAATCTGCACCGTGCTCGTGTGCGTGCGCAGCAGGCGGCCCTCGGCGGAGCCGTCCGATGAAGCCATGTAGAAAGTGTCCTGCTCGTTGCGCGCGGGATGATCGGCGGGCGTGTTCAGCGCGTCGAAGCAATGCCACTCGGTCTCAATGTCCGGCCCCTCCGCAAGCGCGAATCCCATGCGGCGGAAAATCGCGGTGGTGCGATCCAGCAGTTGCGTGATCGGATGCAGCGTCCCCTTCCCCGCGAAGCCCGCAGGCGTGCCCGGCAGCGTCACATCCACACCGGAAAAGGCCGCCTTGTCCGCATCGCCTTGCAGTGCGGCTTTGCGTTCATCGAGCGCCGCCGTCACGGCGGCGCGCACATCGTTCAGCAGTTTTCCGATGCGCGGTTTGTCGTCCTTGCTCACGTCCTTCATGCCCTTGCTCAGCGCGGTGAGCGCGCCCTGCTGGCCGAGAAATCTGATGCGCGCCTGTTCAATCGCAGCCTCGTCCGCAGCGGAGGCGATGGCGGCGATGGCTTCGGTGCGGAGGGCTTCGAGTGGTGCGTCCATGTGGAAAAATGAGTCGCGGAGATTGCCAATCGCACGCAAGGGCGCAAGGGCGGAAAGCAAGTTCCCGATACTCCCGAAGTCCGTGCAGCCCGCCTATTGATCCCGGAGCATCAGCTCCACCGCCTCGGCGAATTTTCCATCCTCGGCGAGGAAGAATGCGGCCTTGCGCAGGAACATGGATCCCGCGCCGGATTTCGCCGCGGCTCCGAGCACGATCTTCTTCGCGGACTCGCGATCGCCGGCCAGTTCGCTGAGGCGCGCGAGTTCGGCGAGATGGGACGTGTTCTCCGGCGCCACGCGCACGCGGGCCTCGATCTCATCACGCGTCCGCGCAGTGCCCTCGGCGGGATAATCGGGATTCGCAATGCGTCCCGGAAAGAGCTTCCACGCGCGCTCGCTGAGTCCGACGCCGTGCAGGAGTGCGGCCCAATGCCGGAAATCATCGCGCAGCCGCGCCGGATGCAGATAAATCCATTCTTCCACCTGCTCCTTCGTGGCCCATCGGCGCGCGAGCTTGTAGAACTCGCGGATTTCATCCTCGGTAACCGCCGTCGCGCTCTTGCGCGCCTCCCACCACAGGTCGAAAAATCCGCGCGTCTCGGCGTCCGGGAGGGTGCGCGCGTAGGTCAGCACAAGCGCGGGATGTTCGCGGATGTATTCCTCCCATATCGCATTCGTCGCCGGCGTGCCGGCGGTCTCCTCCAGCGCCTGCACGAGCCTCTCGGATGCGCGCCTGCCGGAGCGCTCGATGGCCTCCTGCCAGTACTGGATGGCGAGGCCGGGGAAGAGCCGCCGCACCGCGCGCGCATGATTCATCGGGGAACTCCAGCTCCCCGGCACGAGCCGGTGGCAGATCTCGAAGTGCCGCTGCCATTCGGATGTCTTCGGCGCGCCCTTCTCCAGTTCGCGCATCGCCGCGAAGTGATGGAGTTCGGCTTCGAGCGGGAAAAATCGCAGCGCCCTCTTCCATTCCTTCGCGCTCGGGCGCGGCGGCATCCCGAAATTCTCGCGTGCGCGGAGCTGGTCCACGGTCACCGGCTGCCACGCGAGCGGCAGTCCGAAAAACGGCAGCACCCAGTACACCCCGATCACCAGCGGCACGAGCGCGGTGCGCGGCGAGTCCGTTCCGACGATCTGCGCCTCGCGCGAGATCGGGCACACGACCGCGAGCAATGCCAGCGCATACCCGGCCGTCATCCAGCGATGGCCGGGAACATCAATCGCCGAATGCACCGCAATTCCCGCGAGCCCCGCGAGTGCGCCGACGGAGAGATAGAAAGTGCCGCGCCTTTTGAAAAGCGGACGGATGCGCCGCGCGACGAGCACGATCACGAGGCCCGCGAGGAGCACCACGGGAATCACGCCGAGTTCGCACAGCCACTGGAGCCAACTGCTCTCGGGATGCAGGATCACCACGTCGTCGAGCATCACATGCTGGTAAAACGGGAACAGCGCGGTGAACGAATCCATGCCGTGCCCGAGCATCGGCGCATCGCCCCACATCGTGACCGTGTTCGCCCAGATGTCCCTGCGAAGCTCATGCGCGTCGAGTTTTCCATCCGCGGAAAAGATCGCCCGCTGGATGCGCCGGGGCGCAAATTAATCGCCGAACATTGCTACGCCGACGGCCCGCGATACCCGCCGGGATCGATCTCCACGGACACGTAGCCCGCATCGCGGATTCCGCGCTCAATCTCCTCGATTACTGGCGCAGCGAGCGGAAGTTCCCCCGGCGCGATTTGCACGAGCGCACTCGGCGGCGTGCTGTGTTTCACGACGTGACGCACGCGGAAGACACGGAAGCCGAGACCACGAATGTGCTCCTCCGCGCGCTCGACCATCGCGAGCGCATCGGTCGTGACCGGCGTGCCCCACGGGATCCGCGAACTCAGGCACGGCTGAGCAGGCGCATCGGCAGTCGGCAGGCCGATGTCGCGCGAAAGCTTACGGATCTCCGCCTTCGTGAGCCCGGCGTCGCGCAACGGCGCGAGCACATGGAATTCTGCTGCTGCGACGCGACCGGGACGCTCGTGCTGCATGTCGTCGGCATTTTCGCCATACGCGATCGCCGAATATCCGCGCGAACGCGCAAGCGCATCGAGCGTCTGGAAGAGTTCAGCTTTGCAAAAATAGCAGCGATTCGGCGGGTTCGCAGCGTAGTCGGGATTTTCGAGTTCCTGCGTCTTCACCACTTCAATCGGCGCGCCGATCGCACGCGCGAGCGCGACCGCCTCAGCGAGCGACTGACGCGGCAGGCTTGGGCTGTCCGCAATGACTCCGAGCATGCGGTCGCCGAGTTCACGGCGTGCCTCAGCAAGCAGGAATGCGCTGTCCACGCCGCCGCTGTACGCGATGACGAGCGGCGAATGCTGCCGGAGGAGTTCGTGAAGCCTGGTGCGTTTTGCCGCAGCGGGATTCGCAGTGGTCGCTGTCGCTGTGTCCATGCAGACATTAGCGCTCATTTTTTCCCCGCGGGCAATTGGAGTTTCAGCGGGGCAATGGCATCGAAGTTTCGCATCGCAGTTCCGCGCACTGAGGCGGGACGATGAAGATGGAAATAGCGCGGGATGCTTCAACGCAGAGGCGCAGAGGGGATTTGCGAGTTCCGCAGAGGAAGGAGCTTGCCGCACCGAAGGCGAAGTAACGCGCCAAAGAAACGCTCACTCTGGACAACCGGCCCGCGACTCAGGTTTACTCCGCACATGAGCATTCCTCTCGAAGACACTTTCACTGACATCATCGGCAAACCCATCCGCGGGCATAAGCTCGACGAGGCGGCGGTCGCGCAGCGTGCGGGCTTGACGCTCGCGGACTTGCAGACCCTGCGCGGCGGCGAATTCAATGCGGCGGTCGCGGAAAAAGTCGCGCCCGTACTTGGGCTGAATGCGCGGGCGCTCACCGCGATCGCGCAGAAACGCTACACACCCGCGGACGTGACGCTCGAAGGACTGGAGCAGTGTAACACGGTTTACGAGGACATGACGGTGAACGCCTACCTCGTGTGGGATCCCGCCACGCGCGACGCGGCCATCTTCGACACCGGCACGGATGTCGGCCCGATGCTCGCGACCATCGCGGCGAAGAATCTCACTCTGCGCTTCATCTTCATCACGCACACGCACGGCGATCACATCTTCGACCTCGATCGCCTGCGCGAGAAAACCGGCGTGCCGACTTGGACAGGCGAGAAGGAGCCCGTCGAGGGCGCTACGAGTTTTGCACCGGGGAAGACCTGGCAGCTCGGCGGTTTGAAAATCGAGAGCCGTTCGACGTGGGGACACTGCCCCGGCGGCATCACGTTTGTCGTCACCGGCCTCGCGCGGCCCGTGGCGATCGTGGGCGATTCCATTTTCGCCGGCAGCATGGGCGGCGGGAACATCAGCTACGCCGACGCGCTCAGGAACAACGTCGAGCAAATCCTCACGCTGCCCGCGAACACGGTCATCTGCCCCGGCCACGGCCCGCTCACGAGCGTCGGCGAGGAGCAGAAGAGCAATCCGTTCTTCGCGAAGTAAGGCGCGGGAATTTGAAACGCAGAGACGCGGAGAAATGCACAATGCGTCCGGTGACTGCAGGCCCGCGCGACTTTTTCGACGCTCTCTAAAAGGAATCTGAAAATGCGGCAGACAAATTACAGCGTGCGCTCCGCTTTGCCATCAACTTAACTGATGCGCTGGCCCGCCGATTTTCGCATTGAACGTGCGCGGTGGCCGGTTGTCAGACTGCCACACTCACCATGAAACTACGCCCTCTCACCCATTCGCTCCGACTCACCCTGTTTGCGACGTTCGCATTTTCCGCGCTCGCGCTTGCGGAGAACAAGCTGCCGGATATCACCGTGGACGCCGCTCCGATGGCACGCACGCATGAGAACAGCTTCGCGCCGATCGTGGAAAAGGTGTCGCCGAGCGTGGTCACCATTTCGATCAGCAAAAATGTGCGCATCGGCGGACGCAACCAGGGGGGCGGCAATCCGCTGATGGACGATCCGTTCTTCCGCAAATTTTTCGGCATCCCGGACGACGAGCCGAGCAGCCCCCGCGGCAACGGCAAGGACTCCGGCGCAGGCCGCAAGCGCGTGATGCCTGTGGGCCTCGGCAGCGGCGTCATCGTGAGCAAGGACGGCTACATCATCACGAATAACCACGTCGTCGATCAGGCCGATGAAATCACCGTGACGCTCGCCGACGGGAAGACCGAACTGAAGGCGACCAAAATCGGCTCCGACGCGGGCAGCGACATCGCCGTGATCAAGGTCGATGCGAAGGATCTCAAGCCGATCACTTTTACCGACAGCGACAAGATCAAGGTCGGCGACATCGCGCTCGCCATCGGCAATCCGTTTGCGCTGCGGCAGACCGTGACGAAGGGCATCATCTCCGCCGTCGGACGCAATCAGACGGGCATGTCGGAGTTTGGAAATTTCATCCAGACCGATGCGTCCATCAATCCCGGCAACTCCGGCGGCGCGCTCGTGGACGCACTCGGGCGGCTCGTGGGGATCAATTCCGCGATCTTCAGCCAGAGCGGCGGCAGCATGGGCATCGGCTTCGCGGTGCCCTCGAACCAGGCGCGCAGCGTGATGGAGAGCCTCATCAAATTTGGCAAGGTGCAGCGTGGCTTTCTCGGCATCCAGATGCAGCCGCTCGACGACAAGCTCGCAAAGGAATTCAAGGCGCCGGACAAGGACGGCATCCTCGTCGCGGAAGTCGTGCCCGGCGGCGGCGCGGAAAAGGCCGGCGTGAAGAGCGGCGACATCATCGTGAAGCTGAACGGCCAGCGCCCGGACGACATCGCGGCACTCCGCAACTCCGTCGCGAACATGATGCCCGGCACAAAGGTGGAGCTTGAAATTTATCGCAACGGCAAGCCGCAGAACATCTCGGTGACGCTCGTCGAGCGCCCCTCCGCTGGCGTCGCGCTCGGGGCTCCAGGCGCACCCGCGCCCGCTCCGGTGAAAGTGCCCGACGTCCTCGACGGCGTGACTGTCGCCGACTTGAACGCGGAACTCCGCAAGCGCTTCGCCATCGGCGACGATGTGAAGGGCGCGCTCATCACGCAGGTGAATCCCGACTCCGCCTGCGCCGATGCCGACGTGCGCGCGGGCGATATCATCGTGGACATTGACGGCAAGCGAGTGGCCACGTCCGACGATGCCGTGAAACTCAGCGAGGAAGTGAAGACGAAATCCTCCGTGCGCCTGCGCATCAACCGCAAGGGTCAGACGCAGTTCGTAGTTGTCGAAGAGCGCAAAGAATAGCGGAGCGCCGTCCCGTGGAGCGCCGTCGTCCTCGGCGGCCACGTCCACATGCGCGCAGCGCCAAAACAGTATGACGCGCAAATTGGACACCTGCGCTTCGATTTCTGCTTCGCGTTGAGTCTTCGTGGCCGGCGAGGACGCACGGCGCTCCTTCCGCGCATCGCACCTGCTCAGTGCATGAGCCGCGACCAGCCGCTCTCTTCCTTCTTCGCCGCAACGCCCGGTTTGCCAGACGGAATCGTGAGCACCTGACCGACTCGCAGCTTGCGCTCGTCCTTGATTTGATTCGTGTCCTTCAGCGCGCCGACGCCCACGCGATACTTCTTCGCAATTCCGTTCAGCGTCTCACCGGCTGCGACGACGTGCGTGGACTTGCCGGCGACGGCAGGCTTCGCAGGCGCGGTCTTCGCCACAGGCTTCGCGATCGTGAATGGTTTCGTCTGCACCGTCGCCACGGACTTCGGCGCGGGCACACCCTCGCGCGACGCCTGCTTCGCCTTCACATACGATTCAAGAGCCGGATCGATTTGGATGATCTTCGCATCGAGCCGGCGATCCGCATCGCGATACGCGGACTGCACGCGCGCATCGCGGAGCGCAATCGTGCGAACCTGCTGGTATTCCTTTTCCGGAGCCGCGGAAGACGCGGCGCGCAGGCCATGCGGGAGAAGGAGGACGCCGAGGATGAGGATGAAAATGCGGTGGATCATGGCGCATGCCGTACCGGAAAGAAAACCCGACGGCAAGGGCGCGCTGACATCCGGCAGCGGACAAACTGTCGAGGTACAACAGTTACGCCCGCAGGGTTTCCGTGCATTTCGTTGCGCCTTTGCACCTTTGCACGGGCATCTTTGAATTCCGGCACACCCTCTGACACCGGTGCTTAAAAATCTCGCGCACGGAGCTTCTTGATCGCACCGCGTTTTTTCTTCGAGTCGAGGATTCGCTGTTTCAGCCCCCACGGGCGCTTCGCATTTTGCCGGCGCTTCTTTTCCCGCTCGTGCTTCTTCGCAGCGCGCGCCTCCGCCCCGGCGGACGCCATCGCGTCGAGCAGCCGCTCCCATGCGAGGAGGCGGTTTGCCGCCTGCGAACGAGTGTCCTGCACGCTCACGGCGCGGCCAGTCGGGCGGTGGTTCAGCGTCACCTGCGTCGAAACCTTGTTCACGTTCTGCCCGCCCGGTCCGCTGCTGCGGCTGAAGGTTTCCTCAAAGTCATCAGCGCGAAGTCCGAGCGCGCGCAGGCGTTCGGCTTTCCAAGTCTGGAGTTCGGCGGGCGTCATGCTGCAAGGCTACCACTTCGCGAGCTGCGAGGGAAACAGGCACTGTTCGCAGTCGCTCGAGTCGCGCTGGCAGAAGTCCTCGTAGATTTGCAGCAGCCCCTGCTGGATCGCGGCGCTACGCAGGAATTTCGCACCCGGCGGCGTGTCCCCGAAAAGGCGCAGCGCGGCGATCTCCGTGCGGCGGTTGCCGAGCGGCGCGGGAAGCTGTGCGAACTCCTCCCATCGTGCGCTGCCCGCGGCGATACCGATCGGAAAAAAGACATTTGCGAGCATCTCCGTGACGCGCGATTCCCCGACGAGTGCCATGCGTTTTACCGCGGGCTTCGAGGTCACCGTGTAGTGGTGCTCCCAATATTCATCGCGCAGTCCGTCGAAAAATTCCGCCGTCGCATCGGGCACACAGGCATCGCGCAGCGCCCGGATGTGAGGGAAGTGGCGGACGATCTGCGCAAGGGCTGCGAGCCTGCGCTGCGGATGGTTCATCGGACGCTGGCCGCTCATTTTCCAAACCTCACGCGGGAGCGCGAGGCGCTCGAATTCCGCGCGGCGCGGCCACCACTGCTCCCACAGCCCGCGGAGAAATGCGCGCGTCGGCGAATCAAACGG
>BJFP01000177.1 GCA_014189875.1 Verrucomicrobiota bacterium
AGCGAGTGGCGGGCGCGGAGGTCATCGTCCTTCAAATGAAGAATTTCCTCCGTGCCGTATTCTGCGTGTCGCTTGCGCTCGTCGCAGGGTGCTCGAGCTATGACAAACGATTCGCTGCCGCTACCGACAGCGATGTGAAGCGCCAGTCTTTGGAAGGCGCGTATTCGGGACGCTGGTCGAGCGCGAGGAGTTCCGCGTGGGGTGGCAGTCTGCGCTGCATCCTCACGAAGGTGAGCGTTGCGGACTACCGCGCGGACTTTCACGCGACATGGCACGGCTTCTCGTCCACGCACAGCGTCGTGCTGCACACGAAGCCTGCGTTGCGGAAAGGATTTGAAAAGGGCGCGCGTGATTTTGCGGGGACGAGCGCCCTGCACACGATCATCGGCGCGGGGACCTATTCGTGCATGGGCACGATGAGCACACGCACCATGCGCGCGTGCTACGACGCGACTTACGACAAGGGCACCTTTGAAATGACGCGCGTCCCATTGCAGAGCGCCGCAAAAGCCGGCGCGCACTGAGTCTCCGATTGACTCGATTCCGCACCGCGCTTAGAGACCCTGGATGCCTTCCCGTTCCACCCTCGCGATCTTCGTCGGTGCCACCGCAGTCCTCGGATTCAGCGCGTGCAAGCCGGTTTACTCGGATGTTTTCACCTACAAGAAAAATTCCTTCAAGGCACCGGTCGTAAAGCAGCCGGAGGTCAAGGTTCCGACGCTGCCGCAGGAACTCGGTGCGCCACCGGCGGGTGGCATCCCAGTCGCGCCGGGCGGAATTCCAGGCGCGGCGCCCGATGTCGGCGGAATCCCAGGAATCCCGGGCGTTCCGCCTGCCGTGCCGGCTGTGCCGGGGCTGTGATGAAACCGCGGGGTCGCATGAGGAAAATCCGCCCCGCAAAACACTTCACGACAACGCTGTGAGGAGCGACTCGAAGCCACCCGAACTGCCCCCGGTGCAACGGCCGAAGGTGGAAATCGAAGCGGAGATGATGGTGTACATCGGCGATGAGAACGTCGCCAAGTTCTCGCTGCGCCACGGTGAGTACATCATCGGACGCGATCAGGGCTGCCAGATATGCATTGATACCGAGGGCATCTCGCGGCACCACGCGCGGCTGAATTTCCAAGGCTACGAGCTGACCGTCGAGGATCTCGGTTCGGCAAACGGCGTGTTCATCGAGGGCGTGCGGATCCAGCTCCCCACGCGCGTGCGGCCGGACCAGCAGGTGGAGGTCGGCAATGCGCGATTTCTTGTCCGGCTGAAGACGGAGTCCTCCGAGATGCTCGCCGCGGCGCTGTGGGATCCCGAGCTCGGCCTCACGCCGGTGCGCGCCATTCTGGAGGGGAAAAAATACAAGGTGCTCGGCACCATCGGCCGCGGCGGCATGGGCGTGGTGCACCAGGCGCGCGACCTCCGCATCGTGCGCAATGTCGCGATGAAGGTCATCAAGACATCCAGCCAGTTTTCGTGCGAGAACGTGCTGCGCTTCGTGGACGAGGCGCAGCTCACCGGGCAGCTCCAGCACCCGAACATCATCCCTGTGTACGAGCTCGGCCTCGATGAATACGGCGAGGTTTTCTACACGATGAAATACGTGAAGGGCACCACGCTGGACCAGGTGCTCCGCCGCATCCGCGAACGCGAGGAGGATGCAATCAAAAGATTTCCGCTCGCGACGCTGCTCACGGTCTTCCAGAAGATCTGCGACGGCGTCGCCTACGCGCACTCGATGGGCGTCGTGCATCGCGACCTGAAGCCGGACAACGTGATGATCGGCGAGTACGGCGAAGTGCTCGTGATGGACTGGGGCCTCGCGAAAAAAATGGCGAGCGGCATGCACGACGAGCATCTCGGCGACACGAAGCCGCAGATGCCGGCGTCCGACCTGCGCGGCTTTGAGACGCTGAACGGCCTCATCGTCGGCACGCCGCCCTACATCTCGCCCGAGGCGGCGCGTGGCGATCTCGACCAGATCGATCCGCGCAGCGACATCTACGTGCTCGGCGCGATCCTCTACGCGATCCTCACGCTGCGCCCGCCGTATCCCGGCAAGGAATTTGGCGAGCTGATCGAGCAGATCGTCACCGGGCAGTTCGCACATCCCACGAGCTTCAGCCAGCCGATCAATCCGCTGCGGCAGAGTGACGCCCCGCCACCGGGGCCCGACGGCGTGAACTGCGTGCTCTCGCACCTGCCCGGACGCCGCGTGCCCGAAGGCCTCGCGGCAATCGTCGTGAAAGCCATGTCCACCGAGGCAGCCACGCGGTATCAGACCGTCGAGGAACTTCAGGCGGACATCCTCTCGTGGCAGGGCGGCTTCGCGCCGAAAGCCGAACGCGCGGGCATCCCGCGGCAGATGATCCTGTGGGCCGCGAGGCACAAGGGGAACGTCGTCCTCTTCGGGATTTTCTTCATCCTGCTGAGCACCGCGCTCGCCGTCTTTGTGCTTCGGCTCAAGCATGAGCGCGACCGTGCGCGGGAAAGCGCGACGGTCGCAAGAGACAGCGAGGCGGCGGCGAAGGAAAGTGAGGCGAAGCTCTCGCAGGCGCTCACGGATCTGCGCGGCGTCGCGCCGCTTTTTTTCGAGGAGGCGCGGGGCTTGGTGAAGCGGCAGGATCTTGATACCGCCCTCGCCCGCGTTGATTCCGCGATCCGCCAGCTTCCGAACGAGGCGGAGTACTACAACCTGCGCGGGAACATCCTCCAGACGATGCTCCGATGGGATGATGCTGTCGAATCCTACGAGGACGCGCTGGAGCGGAATCCAAATCTCGCTCCTGCAAAGGAGAATCTCGCGCTGACTAAAAAGCTGATGGAGCCTGATGGACTCGGCAATGACGATCGCGAGCCGACCACTGCTGATCTCAAGGCGCTCGAAGAGGCGCTGATCAAGCAGAAGCGCATCGCAGAGGCCAACGTGCTTGCGGATCGTTTCGGGCCGGACAAGCCGCTTGCGGTGAAGCTGCTGCGCGAAGCGGTGGAAAGGGATCCCGCACTGAAGCCGCTGCGCGAAATTCTGCGGGGGCCGGCCTTGCGCGGGCGTTTCCAGAGGCTCCCCGACGGCACGTACAGCGCAAATCTTCGCAGCCTTCCGCCGCCGCTCTACCTCCCATTGCTGCGCAGCGAAGTGGTGAGCGTGAGCGTGATCTTTCTGGACGATCCGAATTTCTCCGACCTCGCGATTTTCAACGGGATGAAACTGCGCGAGCTTTGGCTCGCTGGCTGCGCGCATATGACCGATCTTTCGCCGCTGCGCGAAATGCAGTTGAAGGTGCTCAACATCAATCGGACCGGCGTGACCGATCTTTCACCGCTCGTGGGAATGCCGCTCGTCGATCTGAGCCTCGACGGCTGCACGAAAATCACCGACTTCAAGCCGCTGATGGAGTGCCGATCCTTGGAAAAGCTCGTCCTTCCGCGGAACGTGAAGAACATCGAATTTCTGCGAAAGCACCCGGCTTTGAAATTCCTGAGCGCGAAGGGGCTCAACGAGCCCGTGAAGGATTTCTGGGCCGACTACGACAAGCGCCGAGGCGACAAGGGCAAGCCGCTTCCTCCCGCAGAAAAGAACAATCCGCTCGCCCCGCCTTCACCGCCTGCTGCGCCTGCGGGGGGAGAGCCGAAAAAGTAGCCGAAAAAGTAGGGCAGGGGGTGCCGCTGCATCCCGCACCGCCGCTGCTGCAAACTTTTCCCCGCGCGCCTTTTGACAGGGCGGGATCGCGCGATACGTTTTGCGCGTTCACCGCAGCATATGCGCGACCCGACCCCCAGATTCGGAATGCCAGACCCCGAGGTCTGCCTCCACCGCAACGGCATCCCAGAGCCGTGCGGATGTGTGCGCTTCGAGAGCCGCGGCGCGGTATTCAGTCTCCCCCGACCGCTCGATTTGTTGTCCGGCCTTGTCGTCTCCGTCGAATGGCGCTGCCCCGGCTGCGGGTGGCGCTCGGTGCGGATCGAGGCGATCGTCATCGGCTGCTGCGCGACATTCGGCGGAACGTTCGAGACCACCGTGATTTTCGTGGCGGACGCCGGCTCGCGCGTAACCGCGGAATTTCGGCACCTGCCGAATTAGGGCGACCACATCGCACCGCTACAGGTTGGTTTTGCGAAGCTGGATGCGCAGGACTTTCCAGAGGATGAGCAGCAGCACCGCCGACGATCCGAGCAGGATTCCGCCGTTGCGAAGATAGATGCTCATCGCGATTCCGCTGAAGGCATGGCCGAAAAGTTTGAATGAGAAGTGGTACTTTTCCGGGCTGAAGAAGACGTTGAGCTTGTAGGGGCGCCGGTAGTCGTTCTGCTCGGTCTCGGCCTTCGCGACCATGTCGGCGATCTTCTGGTTCGAGTAGAGCTGGTCTGCGGTCACGCCCGGCGGGCGCGCGCGAAAATCTGCCATCACGGGCTTCCTGCCCGCGGTGATTTTGTCCACGCGGCCAAGGCGCTTGTCCACCTCGCGCGCAGTGTCGGACTCGAGCCCGCTGAGCTGCGCGAGCGTGTCCTTCAGGTCGTCGAGCCGCTCGTCCTCGGCATCGGTGCGATCCGGTTTCGCCGCGAGCGCCTCGATCACTTTCTGGAGCCGTGCCTGCCGCCCTGCGAGCGGGTTCAGCTTTGCCTGCGCGACGACGAGCGCCTCGTAGCTGTAGTGGGTGGCGATGAGCTTGCTGATGACTGGCACGCTCAGCTTCTTGTCGCCTTCCATGTCCGTCGGCTGCCGCTTCGATGCAAACCAGCGCTGGAAAGTGTAGAGGATGTTCGGATCGCGGTTCATCTCCTCGTACTTGATGAGCGCGCCGCCGAAGATGAGCTGCGGAATGAGGATGAGCGGCACGAGCATCGCGCCGGTCTTCGAGTTCGGCACGAGCGCGGAGACGAGCAGGCCGAGCGAGATGCCGCTGATCGCGGTGAGAAATGTCCACACGAAGTAGGGCAGAAACATCCCTCGGATTTCGAGGATCGCATTCCCCACGAGGATGAACAGCGTGCATTGCAGCGCGGAAAAAACGCACAGCGTGAGAAATTTTGCCGCGACATAGTACGCGATCCGCACGTCGAGATTCCGCTCGCGCTGGAGAATCGTGCGGTCGCGGATGATGTCCTCGACGCTGTTCATCAGCGCGAGGAAGAGCGCGACGAGCAGGCTGATGAAGATGTAAGTCGGAATGTGAAATGCCGACGCGAAGACGTAGGGCCGGTCATTTTCCTCGGTGAAGTACAGCGCCCACCCCACGATGAGCGCGAGCAGCGGCGGCGCGAGCAGCGTGACGAGCATGCTCGCGACGTTGCGCGCCTTCGAGAGGAACGCGCGCCTCAGCAGCACGTGGAATTGCAGCCATTCCTCGCGCCAGCGGATCTGCCGCGGCTCCGGCTGGCGTCGCGCCTCCACCATCTGCGCCGGGCCGATGCTCGGCGGTGCGGCGGCCTGCTTGCGCAGCGACACCTGCTTCATCTCCTGCGTGAGCCGGTACGTCTCGTAGCGGTCGCGCCAGAAGTCCGGCGAAAAGCGGCGCGCGGGAAGCATCTGCCCGTTGCTTCCCTCCTCCAGAATCACTTCGCCGCTGAGGTCGTGCAGCGGCGTCTCCAAAATATCGAAGCAGAACTCCGGGCTGCCGCCCTCGCTCTTGACGCCTTGCACCGTCACATTCTCCTCGGTCGCGGCCTCGGTGAAATAGCGCATCATCTCGTCGGGCGTGCCGCTGAAGACGAGCTTGCCGCCGCGGTCGAGGAGGATCGCCTTGTTGAAAATGTGGAACAGCCGCGCGCTCGGCTGGTGGATGACGACGAGGACGATCTTGTTGTGCGAGATCCCGCGGATGATCTCGATGACGTGCTCGCTGTCCTTTGAGCTGAGGCCGCTCGTCGGCTCGTCGAAGAGGAAAATGTCCGCCGAGCTGATCATGTCGAGGCCGATGTTCAGCCGCTTGCGCTCGCCGCCGGAGAGCGTCTTCTTTTCCACCGAGCCGACGGTGACATCGCGGCGCTCGCTCAGGCCCAGCTCGACGAGGCGGCTGTCCACACGGCGGCGGCGATCGCTCTTGCCGAGGTGCGGCGAACGGATCGCCGCGGCGTAACTCAGGTTTTCCTCGACGGTGAGGTGGTCGTCGAACGCGTCGTCCTGCGGGACGAATGCGATGAAGCGTTTGAACTTTTCGAGGTTGTCGTAAAGCTCCTGGCCATTGAGCAGGATCTGCCCGCGCGAGGGCGGAAGCCGGCCCGCAATGGCACGGAGCAGCGTGCTTTTTCCCGAGCCGCTGCCGCCCATCACGCACACGATGTCGCCGCGCGTGAGGCGGAAATTAATGCCGTCGAGCCCGATCGTGTTGTCGCCGAAGATGCACGTGAGATCCGTCAGCTCGAGTGATGAGACGATGTTGCGCTCCTCCTCGATGATGCGCTCGCCGAAGTCGCATCGCAGGCCCTGCCCGGCATCAATGCGGATGAAATCACCGTCCTTCAGCTCGCAGCTCGCGCCCGTCGGCACGACGCGGTCACGCACGCTCACGGGTCTCGCCGCTGCGATCACGTCGAGCTTGCCGACCTTGTTGTCGAAGTCGCACTCGACCTTCAGCAGCACTTCGCCCGCGGCACCGGGCGAGAGAAGGATGTCGTCCACGTCGAGCAGGCTCGGGTTGCTGGAGACGAGGTAGGTGTTCTTGTAGCTCTTGAGGTGGAAGCGCACGCCGAGCGCGCGGGCGCGGCGGCGCAGCTCCGCGAGCGGCAGTTCGGCCTCCTTGCGGAAGATGATGCGATCCTCGGGCGTCGCATTCAGCATCGTGCCCGCGCGCAGCGTCACGCCGTTGAGCTGCGCGTTCACATTGCGCAACGCGCGCACCTGCACCTTCAGGCCGAAGCGGACTTCGAGCGCGCTGTCGCGGGTGCGCACGCGCGAGAGTTCCACTTCGTCGTCGTCGTCCACCTCGACATAGACGTGCGTGATGAGCACGCCCTTCTTCGCGTTGAAAAATGAGACGATGTCCTCGTACGTGAGCACCTGCTCGTCGAGCAGCACCCGCTGCCCGGAAAAAATGCGCGAGAACGTCCCCGGCCCGAGCGGACGCCCGCGCACATACACGGGGCGCTGGCTCGCATTTTTCAGAAGCAGCAGCGTCTGGTAGCGGAATGCGATGAGCAGCTCGCCGGGGTGGAGGCTTTTCAGCCACACGTCCGCATGCGCGTCGCGCCCGAACGTGAGCACTTCCAGCGGAAGCTCGCCGCTCTGCGCCACTGCTTGGTCTGCTTTTTCTCCCGCCTGAAGCTGATGGACGATCTCGATCGCCTGCGCCGCCATCCCGAGCCGCTCCATGAATCCGTAGAACGCGGGCATCTGCTGCGAGCTTTTGTCCGAGCGCGCGATGATGTCGTAGAGTTGCACGCCGAGGATGATTTTCTGCTCCGGCGAGAGCAGTCGCGCGAGGCGGTCGCCCATCGCATTCAGATCCTGCTGCTGCCCGAGCGCCTCGCGGAACTGGCGCCGCATGTTCTCATAGATGCCGCCCGGAAATCCATGCCGCAGCAGCCCGAGCACCGTGTCCACTTCCTCCTCGACGACCTCGCCCTCGTTCTTCGAGAAGCCCGCGAGCACCTGGATCACGAGCGGAAAAAGGCTCTGATCCTCGGGCGGACGCGTTCGCCCCGCTAGCCTGCGCCACCCGCGGAATAAAAGCCGGCCTGCCGCGCGGAATGGCGAGAGGATGCTTTTTCGGATTGTTGTGGCGGTGCGTGCCCCGTCGGCGGTGCTGCTCATGTGTGGTGCGCCCGGCGCGACGGGCACGGAGATGGAGTATCACCTGCGCCGCCGCTGTGTCCATCACGCCGCGAGGAAATCCCGCACTGCTACTTTTGCTGTGCCGCGAGCGCGGCGGCGGCCTTGGCCTTTGCCTCCTCCGCGCGACGCGCGATTTCCTCGGGCGAAGGGAGCGACATGAGCACCTCGGCGGGGATGTCCCCGGCGGCGGCGAGCTTCACGAGGCACTTCTGCCGTTCGGTCAGCGCCTTCGCGGAATCGCGCTCCTTGCTGAAGCGGCTCTGCGCCTTCAGCGTCCGCTCGCGAAGCATCGAATATACGTCGCCGCCGAGCAGCGCCGAGATGTCTATCTTCATCTTCTCGCGGTTCAGATCCGTCGCGCTCACCACGTCGCCATTGATCGGCCCGGCCTTGTATTTCGGAAACATGATCGCGGCCTCGGGGCACACGCGCGAACACGCGGGGCAGTTCGTTTTGCAGTTGTCGTTGTTCTGCACCTGGATGTGGCTCTCGCCGTCCACGCCATACACGCCGAAGAGGCAGAATGAGAGGCACTGCATGCAGTTCGTGCAGCGGTCGTAATCAATGACCGGGAACCACGGCTTCCACGCGCCGTGCTGCGCCGCGCCCGCTGCCGCGCGCTCCTCCTCGACGAGTGCCGTCACAGACGCGATGTCGCGGTTCGTGATGTCGTGCATGCTCACCTTCACCGCGCCGCCCGCGTCGTCGGCATCCGGCGTGCCGCCTGAAAATTTGCCCAGCACGATCATTGAACCCTTTTCCTGCGGCGCGACCTTCCCGCCGGACGTCGTGCGCGTGACCGCGTAGCCCTTTTCGAGCAGCGCGCTCATCGTCGCAAAAGTGCTGTCGAGCGGAGCAGCACCATCGCCTTCGTAAAGCACGACGCGGAGTGTGGATTCGGTTTTGAGTGGCATGGCAGTTCAGGCT
>BJFP01000178.1 GCA_014189875.1 Verrucomicrobiota bacterium
AAATGCCGCGAGCAGCCGCGGCACATCGGCAAAATCAAACGCGGCGCGATCCGGTTCACGGATCGGTTCATCGAGCGGGAGGCTAGGCTGCGAAGTGTCCGCCATCGCGCAAAACCTAACTGCGTCCCCGATGCGCTTCAACGCACTTCTGGGATGCCCTCACACGCCTCACTCCCCTCCCCACTGCAGCCCTTCGAGTGATTTCACCGGGTGAACCGCCCATGCTCCTGCGCGACGCGCGGCTTCCATGCTCCCGGCCATGTCGCCGAGATTGCGCACAAACGGATTTTGATCCGGAAGATCGCGCACCCGGAAGCCGAGGTGGTGCGCGAGCGTGGGAAGCCAGATTTCCAGATACACCGGGAATGGCTCGGTGATCGCAGCCACTGCGTCGAACGCCCCGCGCGTCCACACGGAACCGGTGACGAACATGCTGAGCACCACACGCGGATCGTCGCGGCGCGTGATGCGGCTCCAGAATTCGCGGAAGCCGGCGATGGCGCTGTGGTGGAGAAAGTGGGGATGGCTCGTGCCGTCCACGCGCATCACGCGGCAGCCGATCACATCCGCACCGTCCGCCGTCACGCGCGCACGCTGGAGCGCATTCAGATCCGGCGCGAGCGGGACGTGATCGTATTCGCAGAAATGGACGTGAGTGAAATCGCGCCCGCGCATCCACGCGGACGCCTCGCGGAAAATCGCCGTGTAGCTCTGCATCTCGCGCTGGTGATCCTTCGTCCGCAGGCGCGGATCGCTCACAAAAAATTTCTGCGCGTGATTTGCACCACGGAAACTTTCCTCCGACCCACCGAACGCAAGCAGCACATCCTCGCGGCGCGCGCATCGCTTCCACCACGCGAGCATCCGCTCCACGCACGGCGGGGGCTGGTGCGTGAGGATGATGTTAAGCGTCTTTTCCACAGCGGGGAAAATCCGGCGCGGGATGCACGGTGAATCCAATCTCCTGCTTCCAATAGGTCAACCGCGTCTGCGGCAGAAAGACGGGGCGCACCGGCACATCGAGGCCGATTACCTTGATCGTCCCGCGCCACGGAAAAAGAAATGCGCGCCCGAGCCGCTCGCCCGTCTCCGCATCCACGATGGTCGTGCCGAGCGCCCGGAAAATGGACAGCCCGACCGCACGGACAAACTGTTTAATCTTCTGCATGGCGCACTGTATCCGGGGAGCGCCGCGCCAGAAGTGGAAAAAACCGGGGGCGTCTTTTCAGCCGGGCCCCGCGGTCGCGTGCTCGACGACCCGCGTGAATTTCCGCAGCCAGTCCTCCTCGCTCGTGTTCGCGATCAGCCACTCGCGGCCGGCGCGGCCCATCGCGGTGCGGCGTTCCGGTGAGGCGTCAAGTTCGATCACCTGGCGCGCGAGTTCTGCGGCGTTTCCAGGCGTGTGCAGAAAGCCCGTCGCGCCATGCACGACCGTCTCGGTGAGGCCGCCCGAGCGTGCGGCAAGCATGGGCTTTGCAAAATCGTACGCCTCGTAGGTCACGAGGCCGAGCGGTTCCCACCACAGCGAGGGCGCGATCATTCCGCGGCAGCCTGCGATCAGGCCGTGCTTCTCCGCGCCGCTCACCGGGCCGCGGAATTCCACGAGCGGATTTTGCGCCGCAATCTCGCGCACCTGTGATTCCATCGGCCCTGCGCCGGCGATCACGAGCCTCGGCGCGCGCACGCCGAGTTCCGTGCGGATGATTTGCCATGCGTCGAAAAGCACGGCGATTCCTTTCGCCGGGATCAGTCGTCCGAGGAAAAGATAGTGACCCTGATCCGGCGGCGCGGGCGGCTCCGGCATCGGATGCCACGCGTGGCGCACGGTGAAAATATCGGCGGCAGGAACGCCGGCCTCGATGAATTTCTCCCGCATGAAATCGGAAATCGCGACCCACGCCTTCACCGCGCGGAACCAGCGCAGCCGGTGCATGATCGTGAGCACGAATGCAAACCACGCGGTCTTGACGACGGAGTTTTGCCAAGCGCCTGCGCGGATTTCCTGCCAGAAATTTTTTCGCAAACCGCCCCCGGCAATTTCATTCCCGGCCCACAGGTAGCCGTTCACGGAGAAGGGGCGGAAATTGTGGATGTAGCAGATGATCGGCGCGCGCAGCCGCAGTGCCTCGCGATAAATGGCGGCCGAACCGACGGGAAAGACATTGTGGACGAGCCACGCGTCGGGACGGTGCGCGGCGTGGGCTTCGCGCAGCGTGCGCAGCGAGGGGGGATTGCGGATCATCCGCAGCGCCTGGCTCCACGCGGGAGGCGCAGTGTCGCCGGTCCAGGCGCTGCTGCTGAAGGCGCAGCGGTGGGTGTCCATGCTTGAAGACAGAAGTTCGAAGATGCGGTGGACCGACGCCTCCTCGCCGCCGGATTCCAGATAGCGGTTAAACACCGAAAGGAGTCGGACTTGGCGGGGTGCGAGCATCGTGCGTCAGAAGGCGCGCACTCTTTCGGAAAAAGCGGATCTCCGCCATCCCTTTCCAAACGCAACCGCCCGTGGGCTCCATGCGGATGTCGCACTTGAACTCGCGCGCGCACCCGGCAGAGTGCGGTTCCAAATGCCTGCCCATGCGCGCCGCCATCATCATCCCGGTCCATAACCGGCGCGAGGTGACACTGCGTTGCCTGGGCCAGCTTCGCGACGCAATGCTGCCTGCGGATTTAGGAATCATCATCGTCGATGACGGCTCGACAGACGGTACCGCCGCCGCCGTCACCGCGGCATTTCCGGATGTGATTATCGAGCCGGGCGACGGGGAACTTTTCTGGACGGGGGGGATCGTGAAGGGCATGCGACGGGCGCTCGCGGAAGGCGTAGCATTCATTTTCTGGCTGAACGACGACTGCCTCCCCGAGGCGGATGCACTGCCGCGCATTTTGGAACACCTGGAGAAAAATCCACGGACGATCTGCGGCGCATCGTGTTTTACTAAAGACGGCACGGTGCAAGTGGAGACGGGCTTCCTTCAGAGGCAGCGGGTAATTGCCAACGGAAGCGTGACCGAGGTGGATGGGCTGAGCGGCTATTGCGTGGGGATGCCCGCGACGGTGTGCGCGGACATCGGCCTGCCGGATGACCAACGACTCCCCCACTATGGCGCCGACGGCATCTACACACTGCATGCAAAGCGCAACGGCTACCAAGTCGTCATCCTACAGGAGGCGCGCGCAAATCTCATCGATGAAAAATGGGTACCGAGCGTGGAGGAGCGCGCAAAGTCGTCGCCTCTCGGGTGCGCGGCGTTTATCCGGGCGACGTTCTTCGCACGCAAGTCCCCGTTTTTCCTGAAAAGCCAGTACTGGTACCACCGCTACAAATACGGCTTTCTGCTCGGCGGAGTGTTTTTTCTGGTGAAATGTTTCCGCTGGGCGTGGACGATGGTGTTCTACTGGCGTCGCCGATCGTGGCCGGCAGTTCCAGACACCACTGGCCCGAGCTAAAATCCCATCCATCCCTTACCCGTGCCCATTCCCGATTCGCTGAAACGCTTTCCCATCATCGAGGCGACTTACAACGTCCTCTGCAATTTTGGGCGCCTCAATCTCCCCGCGATCCCGCCGGAGAAAGTCGTGAGCCTGTACGAGGACATCGTGATCCCGATGGCCCCGCCGTTGTCGGCGGATCTCGACGCACCGAGCGCGGACTTCTTCTTTTTGCTGAGCCTCGCACGGACCATGAAGCCCCGCCGCATCCTGGAGATCGGCACATTCCGCGCGCGCACGACGTGTGCGCTGAAGCTCAACTGCCCGGACGCGACCGTGGTGAGCTACGACATCGCGGAGATCGAATCACCGTACCGCTCCCGCGTGCAAAAACTGCCCGGCGTGGATCTGCGGCTCGGCAGTTTCGCCGATGCGGGGCGGGTGCTTTTCGCCGAGGAAAAATACGATCTCATCTTTGTGGACTGCTCCCACACTTTCGACGACGCCCTCGCGGACTCGCGCATCGCGCTGCAAATCGTGAGCCCGTCCGGGTTCATCGTGTGGCACGACTACCGGCGGAACATCCCGGTGACCCACCGCATCCGCGTCCCCGAGGCGCTCGACCGCATCGTGGCCGAGACGGGCCGCGCGGTTTACCACGTCACCGGAACGACGTGCGCGATCCACAGCCCCACATCCATCGCGCAGGCTGCGAAATGAAGCCGCGCGTGCTGATCGTAGGAACGGCCTACGCCATCCGTGAGCACCGCAAGAAGCTGCCCTATCTCGCCCGCGACTTCACGTTGACGTGCGTCACGGCGGAGCAATGTGGCGGTGTCGGCTGGATGGAGTCCGCCGGCGACGACGTCTCAAAGGACTATCGTTTCATAGGGCTCCCGATCGGCGGTGCATCGGTCCCTGGGACCCGGTGCTGGTACCGCGGGCTCTCGAAGGTGTTTCGAGACGGAGAGTATGATCTGATTCTTGTCGAAAACGAACCGTGGGGCGTGCTGCGGTGGCAATGCTGGTTCCTGAAACTCGTCTTTCAACGCAGTGCCGTCTTTGGGGAATTCACGTGGGAGAACATCGTGCGCAGAGGCTGGAAAGGATTTGTACTTCCAGCCATCTATCGGGCCGCTGCATTCACAGGCAGTTACGCCGTCGGCGGAAATCGGGATGCCGCAGCACTGATGATGAGGTTTGGGAGCAGCCCGGACGCAACGGCGTGCATCCCTCAGTTCGGCGTCGATCCCGCGATTTTTTCACCCCTTTCGGAATCCCAACGACGGGAAGCGCGCCGCCATGCCGGCCTGCCCGAGGACGGCTTTCTGATCGCGTATTGCGGGCGTTTTGTACCGGAGAAAGGCCTCGGCGATTTGCTGGATGCGTTCCAGTTGCTCCCGAAAGCGCCTCACGATCTGTGTTTGCTGATGATGGGAACGGGAGAATTGGAGCACGAGATCCGGACGGCAGCCGGTCGCGACGCAAGAATCCGCCTGTGTCCGCCAAGCACGTACCCGGAAATCGCGGCGTTCCTGCAGATGCTCGATATGCTCGTCCTTCCGAGCCGCACACAGGCCGGTCCGGGAATCTGCTGGAAGGAACAGTTCGGGCACATCCTTGTCGAAGCGATGGCATGCGGAGTTGTGACCGTCGGCTCCGACTCCGGTGCCATTCCCGAAGTCTTGGGCGACGATGACGTCCTGTTTCCCGAACGCGACGTGGCCGCCCTCGCCGCCCTGATCCAATCCTTTGCGCAGAATCGTGAGCACGCGCAGGCCGTGGGCGCGAGTCATCGCGCGCGAGTCATCGCGCATTACAGTCACGAGCGCGTCGCTGCCGGTTGGCGCGAATTTTTCCACAAGTGCATCAAGGTCCCGACATGAGCTCGTCCCCGAATGCTCCTCGTAAGTCCCTCCTCTGGATCGATGCGCACATCGAATACCGCAGCCCGACGATGCGCCACCTGCTCCATGCCATCCCGCGCCTGCGGGCCGAGGGCTGGGAAATCAAGGCGTGGTGCCTGCGCTCGGACGCTTCGCGGGACGATGTCGAGCACACGACCTTCCCCTCGGCGCGCTGGCTCGGGCCATTTGAGCTGCTCTACTTCACCGCCATCGTGAACCTCTACGGCCTCTGGCGCTGGATGTGCGGAAGGCCCAGGCCGGCGGAAATTATCCACGCGACCTGCGGCACCTACTTCGGAGCGGATGTGACCTCCGTGCATTTCCTGAACTGCGTGTGGGCTGCCACGCAGCTCCGCATCGGCTTCTCCGGCTGGCGCGACGTGGCGCGCTATCCGTTTACCCTCCTGGGCATGTGCGTCGAACGGCTCCAGTGGTGGAGCCCGGCGCTGCGTCTCGCGCTGACAGTTTCCGATTCCGTCGGCGCGGAAGTCCGCACGCGCACGCGCGCGAAAGTAAAAGTGGAGACGCTGCCGAACAGTTACGATGAGACGCGATTCAATCCCGCAGCTCGCGTCCTTTACCGCGATTTGATGCGCGCAAAGCTGGGCTTCGGCGCGGAACACCGGGTGTTCTGTTTCGTGAGCACGGGCCACTATAAGCGCAAGGGCTTCTGGCTCGCGGTGGAGGCGCTCGCCGCAGTGCGAAAGACGAACGCCGGGAAACACGCGCGGCTGCTCGCAGTCGGCGGGAGCGAGGATGCCATCGCGCGGCTCCGCTCGGAGATCCAGCAGCGTTTCCCCGGCGCGGAGGAGTGGATTGTTTTCGCGGGCATGCAGCCCGAGGTGGAAAAATTCTACGCGGCCTCGGATGCGTTCATCTTTCCCTCGTATTTCGAGGCGTTCTGCCTCGCGGAAATCGAGGCCGCCGCGTGCGGTCTGCCGCTCCTGCTCACACCGCACCACGGCTCGGAGATGATCCTGTGCGACGGCGAGAACGGCAGGCTGTTGTCCTTTGATCCGCAGCAGATGGCTGGGCAGATCGAGGATTTCCTCGCGAAAGGCCTACCTGCATTTCAGCCGTCTGTGGGGCGCGGACTCACCAAGGGCGAATACGCTGCTGCGCTTATCGCCGCGTATGAACGGATGACCGGCGGACGCCGGGCCTAGCCGCATTCCGCCTCAAAGGCAGACTGCAGGCGGGCTGGAACGAGGAAGATCATTTTTGTCCCGTGTGCGGAGAAAGTCGCAGCACTGTCCAGGCGGATCAGGCGGAACCGCGCCGCCCGGAGAAATCCACCGGTGCTTTGAACCCGCGCAAAAAGCGCATAGCCCAGCGTCTTTGCGAAATCCGCCAGCTCGGCAAATTCCGGTTCGCCTCCTTGGCCGGGCCAGCGCATGAGTTCGGAGAGGATCAACGGCTGATCCCGCCGGATGGTCCCCGCCCCGCCGCGCAAAATCGGCAGTTCGTGGCCTTCGGTATCCAGCTTGATCCCGGTGACTCGCAAGCCCTGTTGCAAACCGGCAAACGCATCGAGAGTCGTCGCCCGAACCGCGAGGGTCCGGCCAGCGGCATGACCCGGCTCCGGAGTGAGTTTGCTCACCGATGACTCGCCGCCGAGTTCCAAAAGCGCCTCACCTTCGCCCGAGGACAGCGCCATCTTTTGAACCGAGACATTTCCCAGTGCGCGCACATTGGCTTCGAGCGTGGCGTGGTTGCGCGGGTCGGGATCGAAGCTGAACACGCGGCGCACGAGCGGCGCCACGTAGGAAGAGTAGTAGCCGATGTTTGCACCCACGTCCAAAAAGTCGCCGCCGGGATCGAGGTGCCTGCAGAAAATGGATTCGCTCCCCCAGTCCACATCCGCACGGGTGACATAGACATCGCGGGCAAAAAAACTCGCGCACGGGAGGTTCATCACCGAGCCGGTGGGCAGGCGCAGCCGGGGCACCCTGCGCGGAATCTGGTAGAGCAGAAGGAACGCAAACCGCCTTGCAAAATATTTCACGAGGCCCACTTCGCGGGCGAAGGCGAGGTTCATGCGTGGCGGCTGTTTCCGTCGGTGTGATCCCGGAGCGCCTTTTCGAGTTCATCGAGATATTCCCCGCACACGCGTTCGGGATGATACCGGGCAAGGTGATCCTGCGCGGGCGCTGTGAATTTTTCGAGCCGCCCCTCCATGCGCAGCACCTCGGTGATCCTCGCGGCGAGCGCTTCGTGATCGCCGTTCGGATACGTGAGCCCGCACGGCCCGATAGTCACCGCCAGGCCCCCACCCTCGCTGCCGATGACGACACACCCGCAGGCGATCGCTTCCAACGCCACGATGCCGATTGGTTCGTTCCATTTGGAAGGGACGACCATGACCTGATGGGCGTTCATAAGATCCACGAGTTCCCTCCCGCGCATGGGGCCTGCGAAGCGGACTTTTTCCGCGAGGCCGAGCGTCCGGGCCAGCTCCTCGATTTCGCCACGGGTTTCGCCTTCGCCGGCGATCACCAGCCCGATGTCGAAGCCATCCTTGCGCACAAGTGCCAGCGCGCAGACGAGATCATCCACGCCCTTGTCCGTGATGATCCGCCCGACAAAAAGCAGATCGCGCGAGCGGTGCGGCCGTTTCTGGTTGGAAAAAGTCCGCGCATCGAACGGGTTTGGGATAACGCGGGCGGGCACCCGGTTCGCCGCCGCGACTGCGGCGCAGGCGGCGATGTTTCGTGTCGCATTACGCAGGATGCAGGCGAGCACTGATGACACGATGGCATTCCGCAGGCTCCATTTTCCGGTGGATGCCCCTGCGCGCGCATTCACCCAGCCGGACATCGAGACCACGAGCGGACGCCGGACAAAAAGGAGCGGCAGCGCGAACCGGATGCTGACGTGATTTTGAAAGACCACATCGCACCATTTGTAGTGCTCCAGCATCGCGCGGAAGCCGGAGCCCCGGATGATCTCGATCTCCTTTTCCCCTTCATACGTGCCGGTCGTCTTCGTGAGCAGCCGCACCTCGTACCCCCGACGGATGAACTCCCGCGCGGACAGATCCGCGATGGGATTCAGCCCGCCGATGCTGGGATAGAAAGACTGGGATGTGATGAGGATCTTCATCCGGGGCGGAGGTCTTCGTTGACGATCATGACGGTGTCCCCTCTCTGCTCCTGCGTGAACCGAAGATCCCGAATCGCGGAGTAAAACGCGGCGGCACACCCCGGCCGCACGCGGTCGTGGAATTCGATGATGAAAACCCGCACCTTGCTGATCCACGGCAGGAAGTTCTCCGAGAAAAGTTCGAGTTCGCCGCCTTCGATGTCCAC
>BJFP01000179.1 GCA_014189875.1 Verrucomicrobiota bacterium
AGCGAGCCGATGAGCTTGCCCAGCCCGAGCCGATGCCACAGTGCAAGGCCCAGCCACACCTCGCCAAAATCGCGCACCCGCTCCACGCGCAACGCAGCGACATTGGCGACTTCCCATTGCGCCGCCGGCTGCGTCGCCGCCGTCTCCGGCGACCCGCCCAGCCCGGCCTGACGCGCCTTTTTCCCCCGCGCCCGCCCTTCGAGCAAAGCGCCGAGATCCTCCCAGCCCGCTTCGTCGGCGAGCTCGGCGGAATCGAGTTTGCCCAGCGTCGCGACCACGCGCTGACGCGGCCCGCTGGCCGTGCGGTGCGATTCGCACAACGTCCAGTAATCGTAGCTGACCTCCTCCACAACCTTGCGGTGACGGCGTAAAAACATGCCCGACTATCCCAGCCTCCGAGCGTGTTTCGCAATGGGGTCTTCTTCACTACATCGCCCCGCGCCGCCCGCCAACAGGGACGGCACTCCCGCCCGAAACCCGGCCGTCAGAGAAAAGTTTTTCCGCGCGGAGTGCGAACTGCGGAACTTGGGTTAGGTTTATCCAAAAAAGCCATATCGGGCAGGCCGCGCAAAGCCCCGGTGCGCTTTGCTGGCTCTGCCAGATTTTCCTCCTCTCACGACCGCTTCCGGGAGGAGCGCCGCTACTTCGGCGCGTACCAGCGCACGATCGTGAGCGTCGCGCGGAGCTGCGTCTTGTCTTCGCGGTTCACCTTGATCTCGCAGCCTTCGATCGCCGTGAATTTTTCCGGGCCTTGGAGTTCGAGGAGGAAATTAAACACCCCGTCCCACGTTCCCTTCGCGTCGAATTTCACGCCGAGCGCGATGTGGCCGGGCAGGTTTACGGGCGTGCCGGGTGCGGGTGCTTCGAGCGTCACGGTGTGCTTTTTCGCAATCTCCAAGATTGCCTCGCGCATCTCCTTGCTCGCCACGTCGGAGTCGCCGAGCACGGGCATTTTTTCGTCCAGCAGCGCGTCGCGCTTCGCCCAGAGGTTGCGCTCGGTCTCGCGTTTCTTGAGCGTGTCAATCTTCACCTGCGTCATCGCGAGCTTCTGCGTGAGCACGGCGCGGTTGGAGAGGAAAAATTTGATCAGGAAAAAATTCAGCAGCACCACGATGACGATCGCGGTGATGCTGAGCAGGGTTTTCTCCCGCTTGTTCATGTTCGCAACGAGGTTCATTTCGGCTTCCCCGTGACGGTGAATGTGACCTTGTCGTCCTTCAGCGGCTGCTCGGGCGGCGTGTAAAGCTCGAAGCCGTCGAGCTCCTTGTCCGCCTTCAGCTTTGTGACGAGCGCGAACCGCGCGTCCGTCGTGCCCTCGCCCTTTGCGACCCACTCGCGCGGGCCAAATAAGAACGATGTGAAGAACATGCTCTTGTCCTCCGGGATCGCAGAGATGAGGCGGTGCAGGACTTCGGTGATGTAGCGCTTCGGCTCGATCACGGGGGCGAGCGATTCCCAGCGGGCCATCTGTTTCTCGATGCCCGCATAGCGCGGCTTCATCGCGGTATGCTCGCGCTCGACGGACTGCACACGGTTCTTCAGCCACGCGAGGTAGCCAAATGCCCCGGCGATCAGCACGAGCCAGATGACGCCGGCGACGAGCAGGTTCTGCCGCAGCGTGTCGCCCCGCGCGCGGCTGCGCAGCTCGGCCTGCCACGCGGGCGGGAGCAGATCGAGCGCGGCCTTCGCGCGCGGCAGCGCGCCGAGCTTCTCCACGGGTTTTCCAAAATGCTGCACAAGACCGTCGGCGAGATCGCCGGCTTCCTCGGAGATCCGGATCTCGGAAAAATCCGCTGGCACGCCCTGAAGTTCCGCGGAGAGCAGGAGGCCGGGCAGTTCGCCGAGCACCGCATCCGGGCCGAGGCCGGGGATCGGCTGCGCCCATGCGAGCTTGCCGTCGCTCACGATCGCGCATGCGGTCTGGCCTTGCTCGGGCCACAGCGCGAGGATGGTGCCGGTGTCCGGGCATGACGCGGCGACGCGCAGTGCCTGAAGCGTGATGCGGCCGGGGACGCGGCCCTTCTCGCGCATCGGCGCGCAGAGCGTGTCGAGCTGCGCACGCGACGCGGCGAATGTGATCACGGTGCTCTCATTTTCACCCTGCGAGAGAATCTCGAAGCCGTGGCTCACGTCCTCGAGCGGGTACGGCAGGGTCTTTTCGAGCTGGAGCTGGAGCATGTCGGCAAGCTCCGCGCGGTCGGTGGACGGGAGCTTGTGCCGCTCGATGAGCACGGACTGGCACGGCAGCGCGAGTTCCACGTCCGCATTTGCAGGCAGCGCGGCGATCGCCTCGCCCAGCGTGGGGGCGCTCTGTTCCGCGGCACCGCCGACGCTCACGCGCCAGCCGTGCGCGTCGGGACCAAGGAGGGCCGGGGTTACGCCGTTTTGCTTCATTCTTTCCAGTTCACGATCTGAGGATTCTGGCTTCCTTTACGGGCGACGACGGTGACTTGTCGAACGACTTTTCCCGACCAGCCCTCGGATTTGATCTGCCAAGTGTTGTCGCGAAGCATGATCAGGCCGCCGAGCGCCGCGAACTGCGTCTTGTTCAGGCCGAGGAATCCCTGCACCGTCTCGAGTTTCTGGATCGGCGGATCGTCCTGCGTGCCGTCAATGCCGTCGCCGCCGCGCCGCCATTGCAGGAAGCCCTCGATCGCCTGGTCGCCGACGCCGGGGAGCAAGCGGAGGATGTTTGCATCCGCCGCCGTGAGATCGATCGGCCCCTGCGAATACACGGTGAGGTCGTCCTTCCAGCCCGGCTGCGAAGTGAGCGCCTCGGTGCCCGCGACCTCGGCGAGTTCCTCGACGGTGAGGAACGACCCGCGGTTCGGCGGGTGGTAATTCGGGCCGTCCTCCTGGCCATTCGTGCGCTTCACATTGTCCGCGTCGAGCCAGTCGAGGATGCAATCCACCATGCGGTCGCGCGTCTGGTAATCAATGCCGCGCGAGTCGAGCCAGCGGCGGAAAATATCGAGCTTGCGCTGGTCTTCGCCGGCGA
Organism: Verrucomicrobiota bacterium; assembly: GCA_014189875.1. Taxonomy (GTDB): domain Bacteria; phylum Verrucomicrobiota; class Verrucomicrobiia; order Chthoniobacterales; family Chthoniobacteraceae; genus SXWH01. The sequence goes on from BJFP01000179.1 coordinate 2,999, forward strand.
AAAGGAAGTTCAGGTTCAGCTTCGCGCCCTCGCTTACCATGCGGACGCGGAAGCCGGGGTCGTGGTTTTCCTCCAGCTTGAGCGCATCCGTCTCCTTGCTCGTGAGCGGGTGCATCGCGATCGCCAGCCCGCTGTGCGCCATCGCGCGCGCCTCAATGTCGTTCAACGTCTCGCCGGACACCGTGACGGTCTGCCGGATGTAGCCCGCCCAAAGCAGCACCGCGCCGGTGAGCACGATGATCGCCCACAGTGCGATGAGCAGCGCCGCGCCGCGCGCCGGGGAAATTTTCCGCAGTCGTTTTTTTGAAACCACGAAGGGACACGAATGGACACGAATGGAATGCCTGCCTGCAAACTTGGCTGGCTCTTTGAAGGAAGATTTTTCTCGTGCAAACACGCACCCCGCCCCGCCCCATTCGTGTCCATTCGTGTCCATTCGTGGTTCTCCGGAGATCGCGTTCATTGCACGGCGGAAACGGGGATGCGCAGCACGGCTTCGTAGGGCACGTCGTCGCCCTCGCGCGTGATGCTCAGGATCACAAATGCGGGCCGTGCGGTCGGATCGCGCCATGAGTCGAGGAGCTGCCCGAGCCGCGAATCCCAATACCGGATCCGCATCGCCGACACGCGTTGTAGCAATGGCACCCACGTCGCGTCCTTGTCGCTGCCGCCTGCGACGAGACCGCTCTCCGTCTCCAGCAGCGCCGGCCTGCGCCAGTAGCCGATCTCGTATTTGTTGGAATTTTTCTCCACCGGCTGGATGCGCAGCTTCACGCGGTACTCGCCGCTCACCGCAGTCGTCATCAGCCCCGGCCCGCCGCGCGACCGCCACTCGATCGAATCAAAATCCGCGCCGTTCAGCTTGATGCTTTCGCCCTGGATGTTCGTCTGGCCGCGCGCGGGCAGGCTGTAAAATTCCTCCTGCACGAGCGCCACGAGCCGGTCCACGCGCAACTGTTCCTCGGTATCCTCGACGGACACCGCCACTGCGCGCACCGTGGACTGCACGAAGCGAAAAATGCCGACCGTCGTGAACCCGATGATCGCCACCGCCAGCATCACCTCGAGCAGCGTGAAGCCGCCGCGCGCGCGGAACACAGCCATCCTGGCTGTGCGGCGTGCGGGCTGGGAAGCCCGTGTTCCGGCATGCCGCTGGGAAAATGGACGCAAAATTTTCATCGCTGCTTCGGATAGACGATGAACGACAGATCGCGGTGGACCGTCTCGCTGCCGGCCTTCCAGCTCACGTCGAGCCTCACCTTGTAGAGGCCGAAAAGTTCCTGCTCCTTTTCGTTCAGCAGCTTCATCTGCTCGCGCGTGATGTTCATCGTCATTCCCGCCCACGCGCCCTTGAGCGGCTCGGTCATCGTGTCCGCGAGCGGCAGCGCCTCGGTCTCGATCTGCGTCTGGTAATTCGCGAGCACGCGCTGCGCGAGACCCTCCTCGCGGCGGATGCGCTCGGACCGCATGCAGTTCTGCACACAGCGGCTCAGCCCGATCACCGCGAGCGCAAAGATGGCCACCGCGAGCATCGCCTCCAGCAGCATGAAGCCCGCGGATTTTTTCCGGGAATGGCGGAGGGCTTTCATCGGATCGCAAGATCAATGAGTTCGCCGTGGCCGGTCAGCGGATCGTATTGCGCGGACCACGAACCCTCGGGGCCGCTGTAGCTCACGATCACCGGCTCGCACGTCCCGCTGCGCCAGAAGGTCCACACGCCGGGCGTGTCTTTTGGCGCGAGCAGCGCGGCGTGACGATCGAGCGTGAAGCCCTCGTCGTTTGAAATCGGCAGCTCCTCCGGCTGCGCGTCGCCGCTCTCGATCTCCTCGGGCCTCGGGTCGTCTGGCTGGAGCACGATGCGATCTTGCTCCCATGAGATGGACCACGGGCGCTGCTGGCGCACTGCGTTGAGCTGCGCCTTGCGCGCGAGCCCGTCGAACCGCTCGAACGTCTCGCGCAGCCGCCGTTCGCGCGAGACGCCGCGCATGTTCGGGATTGCCAGCACCACCACCGCGATGGCGATGGCGAGCGCGAGCATCATCTCGATGAGCGTAAAAGCGCGCCTGGAGGAGAGGTTCTGCATGAGCCCGGAAAGGTGCCCGCGCCGCCGGAAAATGCGAGCGGCTTTCGTTTTCAAGTCTGCTCGCGTAACCGCGCCAGTCTGCGCTTGCCGCTCGCGCCGACACCGCGCACGGTGCGCGCGATGAACCCGCCGGAATTGCCGCCAGCGCCACAAAAAGACGTGGGCAGCTTACTTCGTTTCCCGACGCCCTGGCAGCGCAAGACAATGTGGACGGCGCTCGCGACCGTCTCCGTCGCCGTGATGCTCGTGCTCGCGGTCAAATTCATCTACTACTTCTCGCAGGTGATGGCCTACCTGCAGCCGATCCTCGTGCCGTTCGCCATCGCCGGCGTGCTCGCGTACCTGCTCGAGCCGGTTGTCGCGCGGCTCGTGAAGTTCGGCACCACGCGCCACCGTGCCGTCACTGCGGTCTTCGCCTTCACCACGCTCGCATTCGTCGGCATCATGTTCTGGCTCGTGCCGATGATCTCCGGGCAGACTAGGAAGCTCGCGAAGAAGGTGCCCGAGATCACCAAGCAAGTCCGCCACGGCGTCTCCGGCCTGGCGCTCTACGTGCGGGAAAAAACCGGGATCCACATCATCCCCGACGAGCTGTACGAACTCGCGCAACCGCAGCCCGCCCCGACGCCCGCTCCCAAGCCGACGCCTCCGGATAAAGCAAAGCCGCAGCCCGCGCCCCTCGCTCCCTCTGCGCCGGAAAAACCCGTGGCCGATCCCGCGGCAGGCACCGAACCGCCTGCGGAAACGGATCCCAAACCCGCCGCCGTCCCCCCTGTGCCGGACATGGGGACACCGAAAGCCGAGGAGGTCTTCCGCAACATCAGCACTGGCGAATGGCTCAACAAGGCGCTGCCCAAGATATTTCAGAGGGTGTGGGACTTTTTCACCAACAGCCTCGGTGGCTTCCTCGGCCTCTTCGGCTTCCTGCTCTCGCTCATCATCGTCCCGCTTTATCTTTTCTACCTCCTCGCCGAGTCGCCGCACATCGCGGCCTCGTGGACGAAATACGTCCCTCTGCGCGCGAGCGAATTCAAGGACGAGGTCGTCGCCTGCCTCATCGAAGTGAACAGCTACCTCATCGCCTTCTTCCGCGGGCAGCTCGTCGTCAGCACCATCAATGGCATCGCCACCGGCACGCTGCTCGGAATCGTCGGCCTCGACTTCGGCATCCTCATCGGCCTCGGCCTCTGCTTCCTCGGCATCATCCCGTACATCGGCATCACACTCTGCTGGATTCCCGCCGTCATCATCGCATCGGTGCAGGGCGGGAGCTGGCTCGTGCCCGCGAGCGCCGCATGGTGGGTTTTCCCCGTCGTGGTCACGGGCGTGTTTGTCGTCGTGCAGCAGGTGGACGGCATCTTCGTCACGCCGAGGATCGTCGGCGAACGCGTCGGCCTGCATCCGGTCACGGTCATTTTTTCCGTCTTCCTGTGGTCGCTGCTGCTCGGCGGATTGCTCGGCGCGATCCTCGCAGTGCCGCTCACCGCCACGTCGAAAGTCATCCTGCGCCGCTACGTCTGGGAGCGCAGCATCGCGCCTCCGGCGGAAAATGTGCCGCTTGCGAAGAAGGAAACCGTGGCGGAAAATTCATAGGCCATGAATGCGAACCCCGCGCCGACCTCACCCTCCGCACCGAAACCGCCCAAGCCGAAAGGCCCGCGCGTGATCGTCTCCGGCGTAAGCCGCCGGGACGTCATCATCGGCGTGCTCGTCGCGCTCGCCGTGATCGGCTTCATCGCATTCGCCGTCCTGAACTCGGGCGGATACAAGGAGCACAACAAGATCACCGGCGTCGTCCGCAGCCACGAAGCGCCCGGCCCGCGCGAGATGCTCATGATCGTGAGCAAAAAAGGCGTGACGGAAAAAACCGCCGACACCGGCTATTCGCTGAAGATCTGGGTCGAATCCGAGAAGCGCGAATACGAAGTGATGGTGAGCAAGGAAGACTTCGACAAGGCGAAGGACGGCGACGAGATGAGCTTCCTGCGCCCGAAGAGCGAGCAGCGCTGAGCCTGTCGTGTGCTTTGCGACGCCGGAGGCGTCATGGAGGCGCGGAGCGCCGGTGGAACGTGACCTCCGGGCACGCTTCTTCGGCGGGGCGCAAGCATTCCATCCGGGGAACGCGCCCGGGAGGTCGCCTTTCACCGGCGCTCCGCGCCGCTGAACTCGGAACCGCGAGCACGGCCACACTTTTACTTGAACCACACCAGCGTGCGAGACCGTGAGGCCGGGACGGCGCGCGCGGATTCGGGATTCGGGCGCAAGCTGCGATCGCGCGGCATGCCACGCTGAAGCGTGGGGCTACTCTTGCTGCGCGTCGTAGTCGGCCCAGAACTCGGCCATGGGGCGGTAGCGGCCATTGCTGTCGAAGGCGATGTATTGGAGGCTCGGCTGCTGGCGCAGCGGTTCGAGGGAGACTTTGATTTGGCTGAGTTCGGAAATGAGGAGCTTCTGCAACTGGCGCAGTTCCAGCAGCATCGCGTAGTCGGCGATTGGGTTGTTGCGGATCATCAGTTCCGTGAGCGGCAGGCCCGCCGGCGGTGAAGGTCGGCGATTCGATTGCTTCCAGTATTCAGGACTTTGAGTGGCTTGCCTCGCAGCGGGGTGAGGTTGGCGATGCTGTTAGTGTTGCAATCCAGTGATACCAAGGCGGGCGACTCGGCGAGAAAGGAAAGGTCGGAGCATTGACGTCGCTGCGCGCATCGAGCGTCTCGATCTCGCCGCGCGCCTCCTCGGGGCTCATGAACTGCGGCGTGCCCATGATGGTGCTGTCGAGGGTGGCCTCGATTGCGGATTGGGGATTTGGGATTGCGGATGGTCCTGCGCCACGGGCAAGCGTCTCGCGGATGGTGTGGATGTCCTCGGGCGCGGCGGCGGGATCATTCTGCAATCCGCAATCCGCAATCGTTTCGCGAACCCCCAGTCAATCACGAGGACGCCGCCGAAGTCGTCGAGCATGACGTTATCGGGCTTGAGGTCGCGGTGGATGATGCCCTCGCTGTGCGCGAAGGCGAGCGCGTCGCAGACTTTCTGGAAGATGGTCAGGAGCGAAGGGTGCGGATTCTTTTGCGCCGTCGCCTCGGTGCCGCTGGCGAGGAGGTCGAGCACCTTCTGCAAGGTGATGCCGCGCACCAGCTTCATGGTGTAGTAGGGCAGGCCGTCTTTATCTACGCTGAGTTCGCGGACGGGCGGGATGTTCGGGGTGCTCGAGCTGCGCGGTGATTTTCGCCTCGTTCAGGAAGCGCACAAGCGCGTCGGCGGTGTCGAGTATCACTTTCAAGGCGATGGTGCGCTCGGTGGTGGCCTCGCACGCACCGAGGATCGCGCCCGTGCCGCCCTATGCGATGACCATGCCGATGCCCCATTTTTTCCGCAAAAACTCCTCGGGCAGCGCGTGCTTCACCATCGCGGCGCTGGGCGCGAGCGACACGTCGGTGGCCTCGTGCCGCGGCCGCCGCAGCTCGCTCGTCGCGGTGCCGATCTGGATTTTCC
>BJFP01000180.1 GCA_014189875.1 Verrucomicrobiota bacterium
GTTTCCGGTGCGGCGGGCGCGAAAGCGATTTCCTTGCAGTCGGGCTTCGCTCCGGAATTGCCTGTTGGGCAGTTCGGCGGGAATTTCGTGGTCGAAGCTTACGCTCAGGCGTCATTGGAGATGTTCACACTTTCGACTGGATGGGCGCCTCCCGAGATCGAATGCTAGGAGTCCGGTCCCGATGAGCGGGGGCGGAGCTGGATGCCGGCAGCTTCGTTCTGGGGGGAGTTCTTCAATTCTTGACCTCGACTTTCCTGACGAGCACCGTGCCGACAAACGTCCTCTCGTGGAGCAAACTGTTTCAGCGGAGTGACGGCTCACGTCCACATCGATTCCACCACAATAATGAAAGCCGACATGAAATGGTCACGTAATGCTCTGGCAGTCCTGTTGTTCACTGCCGTGGCATTCGCAAGGGAAGGGGGGGTATTGTCGGCTGCGAAAGAGACGGAAATCAACCGCCAGATGGCGGACGCTGGTAACGCGGCGACTGTTGGTATCTATTGCAAGCGGGGCAAACACGAAACCTACTTCGGAACGGGCGCGGTAATAAGCGCCGACGGGCATATTGTGACTTCCACAACCGTGGTGCCGGAAGGGGCGACCGAGATCAAAGTCTATTTCACCAATCACCACCGGCGCGCCGCGGCCCTCGTGGAGGTCAATAAGGAACTGGAGACCAGCCTGTTGAAGGTCGATGCGACCGGGCTGCCTTGCCTGGCCCTGGCAACCACGCTACCCAAGGTGGGCGAACAGGCTTACACCCTTGGCAATGCCAACAATATGATCCTGCTGGGAGAGCAGGCCTCCTTCAGCGCCGGCATTGTCAGCGGCCTTTACGCGGTAAAAAGCGCGGACACGCAGAGCAGCTATGCCGGACTTGCAATAGAGACGGACGCCGCGATCAATCCGGGCCAGGACGGCGGGCCGCTGCTTAACAACGCAGGACAGTTGGCGGGCATCATCTCCTTGAGCTACTCGAAGGCCCGGTGGCAGGGTTTGGCGATTCCGATGATCAATGTGATCGATGGCTTGCGGGCATTGAAGGAGAAACGCGTGTCCTTCTCGACCAAACCGATGCTCACGCCACCGGACGAGGACACGGCAACCAGCACCCGTCTCGCCCGCGCCGCGAGGAAAATAGGCCAGTCTGTCGTGTCTCTCCAGATTGTCCGCCAGTATCCGGCGGAAGACCTGCCCATAATCAGCGCCGTGAAGCTGTTGGAGGAGGTCAGGAATTTCGACGAGCTTCCTCCGGAGCAGCAGGTGAGGCTGAACGCCGAATTTGGCATTGCCGAACATATATTTACCGCCAACCGCCAGTTTCGCCGGCCGGAAGCACCGGTGACGGGCCTGCTGATCTCCGCCGACGGCTTCGTCCTGACCAGTCGCTTCAATCTGATGGATGATGTTGCTTTCCTGCACGGCGCGGGAGTGCGGAAAATCGAGTATAAGACCGGCAGGTTGCAGGAGGTCATCCAGGACAGCCGATCTGGAACGCGGCAGACTGTAAACCCGGTGAAGTCTGTCGAGGTGACGCTGGCCGACGGACGCAGGCTTCCGGCCAGGATCGTCGCCCATCATCTGCCACTGGAGATCACCCTGCTCAAGATCGAGGGAGAGGCCCTGCCTTTTTTCAATCTCCAGGAGAATGCCACCTCGCCCAAGATCGGCGAGCCTGTCGGTGTTCTTGGCGTGGTGGCTGGTGAAGTGCCTTTCACCCTCAATGCCGGCATTGTCAGCGCTGAAACCCGTTCGCGCGGAAACCAGTTCCAGTTCGATGCCCTGATCAACTATGGCAACTCCGGCGGGCCGGTGATTACGACAGACGGCAAGATTTGCGGCGTCGCCATTCAGGCGATGTCTCCCGGACCTGAAATGGGCCGGTTGCTGAGTGACCAGGAGTTGGGACGGTGGGGGGTGACCCTGAATGGAGGGCTCGGTTTCGGCGCCAGGATCGACCGCATCCTGGAAGCGCTGCCTGCTTTGCAACAGGGCAAAGATGTGAAGAATACCAAGGAGCCAATCCTCGGGGTCTCACCCAATCCTGCCGATCTTAACTCCGACAAGGTATTGATCGGCGACATTGGCAGCAAGACTCCCGCCGAGCGCGCCGGCTTCCGACGCGGCGATCAGATTCTGGCAATCAACGGCCAGAATCTCAATTCATGGAAGCAGTTGTTTGAGATACTGGGTGCCCACCTTCCAGGTGATGAAGTAACGGTGAAGCTCCGGCGGAAGGGGGGTCTTCGATATTTACAGATCAACGACCGGCGGATTGAGAATAACGATCAGTTCCAATCGCTCTTGAAAGACCTGAAAAGCGGCCAGGAACTGAACGCCAGCTTTGTGAGCAGCGGAGGTGACGATTTTGATGTCAAAGTTAAACTTGAGGAACCCCGCCAATGAAAATGCCCTATCTTGCCGCCGCGCTCGCCCTGGCGCTCTCTCCGATTCTGGCCGGAGAAGAACCCAGCTTAAAGGACTCGGTGGGCGGCGTGGCAAGCAAAGTCCTGCCGGCTTTTGTGTTCATCACGACTGCCGGCAGCACTGCCAGTGGGGCCATCATCTCGGCCGACGGCTTTTTGATTACCAACCAGCACGTGATGGGGGACAAGAACGAGGCCCTCGTTCGCCTGGGCTCCGGCGAGTCATACCGTGCGAAACTAATCGGTCGTGATCGTCAGGGGGACCTGGCGCTGCTCAAGATCGACGCTCCCAAGCCGCTGCCTTTCCTGAATCTCGGCGATTCCGATCAGTTACGCGTGGGAGACTTCTGCGTAGCCATCGGAAATCCTCTGGCGCTCGGGGCCGTGGACCAGACGGTTACGGTGACCCTTGGCGTTGTCAGCGGTCTGCATCAGTTCCGGGGCAACGGCATCTACAACGATACCATTGTTACCGACGCTGCCATCAATCCCGGAAACTCCGGCGGCCCCCTCTTGAATCTCTCAGGCGAACTGATCGGGATCAACAGCTTGGGGGAAACACGGCTGGGCCTGCGCTCCAACAGCGGCCTAGCCTTCGCCATTCCTTCCAATCAGGTCAAACTCTGGATTCCACTTCTCAAGGAGGCCAAGGGTGGCGACGTTTACCATGCGCGCCTGCTCGGTCTCAACTTTGAAACTGACCAGGAGAAATTGCCAGAGGCCGGGGCATTGATCAAACTGGTCGATGCGGACAGTGATGCTGCGCGTGCCGGCTTCCAGAACGGCGACCTGATCATCACCTTTGGCGACCTGCCGGTATGGAACGTCAACCGGTTCTTCGGCATCCTCGGAATCTTCCCTCCCGGCACGGAACTGACCGCAAAGGTCGGACGCCAGGGCAAGACCGAAACAATCTCCCTCAAGCTCGATGAACGCCGGCCCGCGCGTCTAGGTTTCAAACTTTCCGCACCTGCCGCCGCCGACCAATATGTTCGTCTCTCGGATGTGGATCCCGCCTCCAAGGCGGGCAAGGCCGGCCTGAGGAACGGGGACGAGATGCTTGAGATTGACAAGATGCTATTGACCGGGGCGGCCCAATTTACCCATGGCTATCTTACCCAGAGGTGGCTGCCCAACCTCATTGCCGGGATGCGGATCTGGCTTAAAGTGCGGCGCTTCGAAGACGGCAAATTTGTGGAGCGGGAGGTCAAGTATATCACCGACTGAGAAACAAGAACGGGTGCCAGATCAATACTTGGCAGGGCAGGGGTGGATGATGATCAAAGGCCATGATCCAACCTGAGAAATTGTTCGCAACCACATCTTTGCCCGCAGCGACATTGTCATCGAGCTGTGCCCTCTTGGACATCGCCGGCGATTCCAACCTTCTTTCGCGCCCGGACGCCGGTCCGCGTACTGGCCCCATTCAATACGGCGGGCCTAAAAGCAGAGTTGTGGCGGTGATGGGTCGCTTTGTTTTCGCGCTGCTGGCTGTTTGGATTGGCGCGGATTCGGTGTGGGCCGACGTGACGCTGGCGAAGATCTTCTGCGATCACGCCGTCTTGCAGCGCGACCTGCCCGTGCCGGTATGGGGGACGGCGGAGCCGGGTGAGCAGGTGACGGTCAAGGTGGGGAGGGCCCAGGCGTCGGCCCCTGCCGATGCGCAGGGCAAGTGGATGGTCAGGTTGCCGGCCATGAAGATGAACACCGCCGGGCAGGAGATGGTCGTTGCCGGCAAGAACACGGTCACTGTCAAGGACGTGCTCATTGGCGACGTCTGGATCTGTGGAGGACAGTCGAACATGGGGCTCCCGTTGAGCTCGTGCGACGCCAAGGACGATATCGCCAGCGCCGACTTCCCCACGTTGCGCGTCCTGCGGAGGCGCTGTTGATGGGCAGTGCGAATGAGGTAACGAAGGCGGTGGCGATGAGGATTAGTTTTTTCATGGTTTGAATTTTGGGTTGTTGGTTGGTTTGCGAAAGCGGTGTTCCGCTCCTGCAGGAATAGAATCGCCGCCGGGGTGCTGCCCGGTCGTGTAAATAGTTTTCTACATTCATCCCGCGCATGCGTCCGTGGGATCGCGCGGGACGTTCGCGGGCTCGAGGGAGCCTGCCCCAAGGCGCGTGCTACCCGACGTAACGCGACAATCCTGTCCGCGTCCCCATTTCGCTGGCAAGATTGCCCGCGTTACTCCGCCCGGCCTCAGTTCTTCAAGGCACTTTTGCGGCGCAGGCTTTGCGCAACTGTGCGGCCTGCTCCTGGATCGCTTCCTTCTCCTCAGCGGTGAGGCGCTTCAGGTTGCGCACTTGCATGACGATGCGCGGGTTCTTCGCGAGCGACGGCTCGTGTTGCAGCAGGAAATCCCAGTAGAGCGTGGTGAACGGACACGCCCGAGGACCGGTGCGCTCCGCAGGATCGAAGCCGCAGCCGGCGCAGTAGTTCGACATGCGCTGAATGTATTTGCCGGTCGCGATGTAGGGCTTCGACGCCATCACGCCGCCGTCGGCATATTGCGACATGCCGAGGGTGTTGGGCAACTCGACCCATTCGACGGCATCCACATACACGGCGAGATACCACTCGTGGATTTCACGCGGGCGCACGCCGAGCAGCAGCGAAAAAAGGCCGGTGACCATGAGCCGCTGGATGTGATGTGCGTAGCCGTGGTCGAGCGTCTGGCGGAGCGCGTGGCGCAGGCAGTTCATTTCCGTTTCACCGGTCCAGTAAAATGGCGGCAGCGGCTGGTCGGCGCCGAGCGCGTTGCGTCCGACGTAGCCGGGCATGAACCGCCAGTAGATGCCGCGCACGTATTCGCGCCAGCCGAGGATTTGCCGGATGAATCCTTCGACGCTCGCGATCGGTGCGCGCTTTTCGCGCCACGCACGCTCGGCGGCGGCGAGCACTTCGCGGGGGTCGAGCAGCTTCAGATTGAGCGCGGCGCTGAGGCGCGAGTGGTAGAGCCAAGGCTCGCCTGACCACATCGCATCCTCCCAGCGTCCGAAGTCGGGGAGCCGGTGCGCGATGAAATCATCGAGCGCCGCGCGCGCATCGGCAGCAGTAACGGGCCAGTCGAATTTCTCCAGTTCGCCCGGATGCTTCGCAAAGCGCGCGGATACCATCGCGAGCACCTCGCGCGTCGTCGCATCGGGTGGAAAACGTCGCGGCGCGGGAAGCAAGCCTGGGCCGTCCTTGCCGAAGGACTCACGATTGTCGTGGTCGAAATTCCACTCGCCGCCGGCGGGCTTGTCGCCGTCCATGAGCACGCCGGTCTTCACGCGCATCTCGCGGTAGAAATATTCCATGCGCAGTTGCTTCCGTCCTTTCGCGTGTGCTGCGAACTCCGCGGCCGTGCAGAGAAAATGGCGGTCGGTGCGAATCTCCAGCGGCACGCCTGCGTCGCGTGCCACCGCGGTGATTTCCTCGCGCACACTCCACTCACCGGGCTCGACGATGATCAGCTTTTCCGGATGCGTCTGCGCGATCGTCCACGCGAGTTGCGCGGCGAATGTTTCGCCGGGCGTTCCCTTGCCGGGCAGTCCGTTCCACTCTGCGGATTTCACCGCGAGCGCTCGATAGAAGACCCGCCAGCCGCGCTCCAGCATGGCACCGCGGAAGTGGCGCATCGCCGCGAGGAAAATGGCGATGCGCGGTTTTGACACCCAGACCTTCTCCGATTCATGCGCGACCTCCACCATCCAGACGGCGTCGGCGCGCGGGTCGAAGCCATCGAATGCCGCCGAGCGTTCGTCGAGTTGATCGCCAAGGACGAGGATGAGATTCCTGAGCTTTCGGTCGCGGTTCATTTGTTCGGGATCATGTTCGCGATACGCCGCCGCGCGCATTCTGGCCGCTTCGCGAAAATTTCTGCCCCAAAGCGTATCCAAAGCAAATGCTGAAACGTATCAAGGCGAAGAGTCACAATTTTCCTAGCCGCCCGCATCCACATGCTCACCGAATTCCTTCAGGACCAAGCCGCCCTCTACGCCTCAGGCTCGATGAATGAGCGCGAGCGCGAGCAGTTTGAACTCGTGCTCGAATTTCACGACGAACTCCGCGAGTTCGCCGTCGGGATGACTGAGGTGAGTGCCGCGCTCACGGTGGCCACGCGGAGTGCCGCAGATCCGGCGCCTTCACCTGGGCTAAAGGCCCGCATCGCCGGCCTGATCGCCGGCCGCGCGCAGCACGTGACGCCCGAAGGGCTCGTGGTGTCCGGACCGGACCGCCTCGTGCAATGGGTCAATCCCACCTTCAGTGCAATGTGCGGATATTCTCTCGACGAGTTGCGTGGAAAAAATCTCGGCCCGATCCTGCAAGGCGCCAAGACGGACCCGGAGGTCGCAGCGCGCATGAGGAGCGCGGTGCATGAGTACCGGCCGTGCAAGGAGACGATCCTCAATTACCACAAAAACGGCACGCCTTACTGGGTCGAGGTCGCCATCACGCCGATCCTCGACGGCGAGGGGCAGCCGATCTGGCTCGTCGCCCGCGAACGCGAACTGACGGACCGCGTCGCGGCGTAATCCGGGCAGCTACAATCGCGGACTGAGCAGATCGCGGAGTCTCATTATGCCACGCCGGATACGTGCCTTGATGGTGCCAAGAGGTAACTTGAGCCGCTCGGCGATTTCCAATTGGGTGAGCGAGGAAAAGAACGCGAGTTCGATCGCCTCCCGTTGATCTTTGGAGAGCTTCTGAATCGCCTCGTGCACCAACTTATTGGTGTCGCCGCTCGAGGCCGCGTCGAAGGAACTCCGGTCGTCGAATTGCTCGGCCGTTTGCGATTCCTGCGTCAGTTCCTCCTGCAGCCGCCCGCGCCGCTGCGTGGAGCGCAGGCGGTCAATCGCCTTGTTCCGCGTGAGAGTGATCGCCCACGTCATCGGCTTCCCGCGCGACGGGTCGTAAAGCGGCGCCTTTTCCCAGATCTGGATGAACACATCCTGTAGCACATCCTCGGCGGCCTCCTGATTATTCAGCACGCGATACGCCGTGGAAAAAAGGACGCCGGAAAAGCGATCGTAAAGTTCCTCGAAACCCCGGCGGTCACCCTGCGCGACTCGGCGCAAGAGAGCGATCTCGGCATCGAGTTGTGGATCGGGTTCCTGTTCCATGCCCGCCGAGAATGATGGAATCCGGACTTCACGACAACAGAAACCGGAATGCTCCAGGAAGAGTGTGGCGCGAAAATGGTTTCACACCCGCTCCAGCGGAAAAATCGTCACGTCCACGCCACGCGACATGATGACGTGGTCGGGCGGACGCCCCGTCGGCGTGAAGCCATCGAACGGCAGTAAGTTTTCATCCCACGCCGTCACCTCCGCGCGGCACAGCAGATACGGCTCGTGAAAAACCGCGCCGCGCCGAATGGTGCGTGCGTCTTTGCCTGCTTGGCAAACGTAAGTTCGAAATGCCAAACAATAAATCAACAACGCCATGAACACGGTAAATGATTTTCAAGAAAGCCTCGCCACGGCCATCGCCGATGAACGCCGGGCCCTGCTTCAGCATCGGCTTTACGGAGGATTGCGGACGATGGAGCATCTGGCGGTGTTCATGGAGCACCATGTGTTTGCAGTGTGGGATTTCATGTCGCTGCTGAAGGCGCTACAGATGCGCCTGACGTGCGCGAGCGTGCCGTGGCTACCGCAGGGCAATACGCAGTTGCGCCGAATGGTGAACGAGATCGTGCTCGGAGAAGAGAGCGATGCCTTGCCCGCAGGCGGGGCGGCGAGTCACTTCGAGCTCTATCTGCAGGCCATGCGTGAGGCCGGAGCGGACACGGCGCAGGTGGAGCATTTCATCCGGCAGTTGGAATATGGGCAGACGGTGGGCGCAGCGCTGGAGCAGGCCGGTGTGCCGACGGCGGTGAGCGCGTTCGTTCAGCATACGTTTGCGGTTATCCAGCGCGGGCGGGCGCATGAAATCGCCGCGGCCTTCACTTACGGGCGGGAGGATTTGATCCCGGAGATGTTCACCCAACTCGTGCATGGGCTGGAACGTCAGTTTCCAGGCAAGCTGGCCAAGCTGCGCTACTACCTGGACCGGCACATCGAACTGGACGGCGACGAGCACGGCGAAATGGGCCGCCAGATGGTGACCCTGTTGTGTAGGGGAGACTCGTTCCGCGAGAACGAAGCCA
>BJFP01000181.1 GCA_014189875.1 Verrucomicrobiota bacterium
GCGACGGCCAGCAGATCGCGCAGTTGAAACGGCTGTGGGAGAGCCTGGAGCTGGAGATCGTCCGCGTGCTCGAATCCACGAACCGCCTGCGCGAAAGCGCCGAGTATGAGCTGGCGCAGTTGGTGGAGAAACAGCCGGGCCTGCTCGATGCCGTGGCGGCAAAGCGAATCGCCGCGCTCGATGCGGCGCTCGCGGGACTGAAGACCGAAGCCGCACGGCTGGCTGCGGAGATCGGGGAACTGACGGGTGAGGCGGCTTCCGGGATTGTATGAGGCGAGCAAAGGCGTCTATGGTCCCCCGCTCCATGAAATCTCTCGACGCAAAGATCACCGACATCCGCAAGAATCCATCCGGCAGCAAGGCGTTCATCATCGCCGATGCGAAGGATGCGGACATGGCGTTTGGCATCACGGCGCCGGGACAGAAGCGGCCGATGAATCCCGAGCGCGTGCTGAAGTCGGAATTTCACTGGAAGACGCTGGAGGAATATCGCGAGCAGATCCGCGGCGTGATCCGGCAGGGGCTCGTGGACATCATGCTGCTCTCGGCGTCGAATGTGGAGCAGCTCGCGATGAAGGAGCGGCTGTTTGAGGGCTCGCACATCACGCCCGCGGCACGCGCGAACGATGCGACGGACATCTGGGTGGTGCGCGGCGCGGAATACATCAAGCAGCCCTCGCGGCCTTTCCGCAGCGCGACGCTGGATCACATCAAGTGCGGCGAGGTGGAGTGCGACCCGGATGCGCCGCACACGGGCGCGGACCTCGGGCTTTACTCGGTGACATTCACAAACAACTTCGAGCGCGACTACGAGACGCTGCGCGCATTCAAGGAATTCCGCGAGGAGGCGGAGCGGAAAAACTTCCGCTACTTCCTGGAGGTGTTCGATCCGAATGTGGAGACCGGCCTGCCGCCCGAAAAGCTGGACGGGTTCATCAACGATCACATCATCCGCAGCCTCGCCGGTGTGACGCAAAAGGGACGCCCGCTCTTTTTGAAGATCGCGTGGCGCGGGCCGAAGGCGATGGAGGAACTCGTGGCCTACGACCCACAGATGATCGTGGGCATTCTCGGCGGCAGCGCGGGGACGACCTATGATGCGTTCAAGCTCATCGCCGATGCGCAGAAATACGGCGCGCGCGTGGCGCTCTTCGGACGCAAGATCAACAATGCGGAAGCCCCGCTGGCGTTCATCGAATTCCTGCGCCGGATCGTCGAGGGCGCGATCACTCCCGAGGAGGCGGTAAAGGCCTATCACGGCGTGCTGCAGTCGCTCGGCGTCACCGCGCACCGCTCGCTCGCGGACGACATGGTGCTCACGTCCGCCGCGACGAGCTACGGCGGCTCCGGCGGTGGGAAGAAAACGATCACGAAACCCGACGGCGCGCCCGCCCCGGCGGAGTTGAAGACCGGAGCCGGAAGCGTCACCGAACAGCTTGCGCGGCTTCGCAAGCGCTTCGGCGAGTAGCCGGACTTCCAGGCGCCACGACGCTGAGAAAAAACCGTGACTGGTGACTGGTGAAAAGTGACTGGTTGCGCTTCACCGTTCACCGTTCACCAGTCACTAATCACAGCCCCTTTCCCGCCATGCACCCACGTCTCATCCCCACACTCACCACACTGCTCACACTCGGCGTCTCCGCCTTCGCCGCGAAAATCGAAATCATCGCAGGAGGCGGGATGCGCGAATCGGGTGCGAAGGCCACGGAGAGCGTGTTGCGCGAGCCGTTCGGTACGGAGTATCTGCCGGATGGCACCATCGCGATCATCGAGATGATCGCGGGCAACCGCCTGCTTCGCGTGGATAAGGCGGGCGTGATGAGAGTCATCGGCGGCACCGGCGTGAAAGGCTTCGCCGGCGACGGCGGCGATGCGCGCAAGGCGGAGTTCAATGGCGTCCACAACATCAGCGTCGCACCCGAAGGTCACATCTTTCTCTCCGATGCGTTCAATAACCGCGTGCGCAAAATCAACGCGCAGACCGGAATCATCACCACATTTGCAGGCACCGGGAAAAAGGGCTTCAGCGGCGACGGCGGCCCGGCGGACAAGGCGGAATTCGGAACGGTGATCCAGATCGCGCTCGATCCCGCGGCGAAGCATCTCTACGTCGCGGACATTGACAACATGCGCATCCGCCGCATCGCACTCGCGACTGGAATCGTCGAGACCGTCGCGGGCAATGGCAAAGCCGGAAAGCCCGACGACGGGGCGGATGCAAAGAGCGCACCCCTGAGCGATCCGCGCGCCGTCGTCGCCGCGGCGGACGGATCCTTCTACATCCTCGAACGCGGCGGGAATGCGCTGCGCTTCGTGGACGCCGCCGGAAAAATCAAGACCGTCGCAGGGAACGGAAAACCCGGCCTCTCCGGCGACGACGGCCCCGCGCTCGAAGCGACGATGAGCGGCCCGAAACACCTCTGCCTCGACCGCGATGGCAGCGTGATCATCGCCGACACGGAGACGAATACCGTGCGCCGCTACGATCCGAAGACCGGAAAAATCACACGCATCGCGGGCACCGGAAAGAATGGCGCAGCAGGCGTCGGCGGCGATCCCCTCGCCTGCGAACTCGCTCGTCCGCACGGCGTGACCGTCGCGCCGGACGGCAAGCTCATCATCACCGACAGCTACAACAACCGCGTGCTGCGCATCGTGCCGTGAGCGCGCAGTGGAAATTTGGAAGCCATGAAGACATGGATTCCTTTCCCGATTCCCCGGCTTCCAAAATTAAAAACTGAACTCAACCGACAAGCTCGCCGTGGGCGAGATCCTCACGGATGCGATCCGCTTTGCTGCTGACGTTTCTGCCGCGGGATATATTTCCGAGCGCGCCGGTGAGCACGCAGGTTTTGCATTCACGGGCACACTGCGTCCGCTGTGAGCGCGCCCGGCTTCAGCACGCCGATGAAGGGCAGATTCCGGTACTGTTCACGGTAGTCGAGACCGTAGCCGACGACGAACTCATCGCCGATGTCGAAGCCCACGTAGTCCGCATCGAGATCCTCCGAGCGCACCTTCGCCTTACGCAGCAGCACGCAGATGCGCACGCTGAGCGCACTCGCCTCTTCGCGGAGCCGAAGCCGGATCGCGTGCAGCGTGCGACCGGTGTCGAGGATGTCGTCGAGGATGAGCACATGCCGCCCGCTCACGTCGGGGAGCGATGTCTGGTCGAAAGTCACCGTGCCCGTGCTCTCCGTGCCGCCGTGGTAGCTCGACACACTGATGCAATCGAGGCGCAGCGGAAGCTGGATGCGCCGCATGAGATCGGCGACGAAAAGGATGCTGCCGTTCAGCACCGCGATCACAGTCAGATCGCGCCCGTCGTAGTCGCGCGTGATCTGCTCGCCGAGTTCATCGAGCCGGCGGAGGATCGTCTGCTCGTGAAGAAGCGTGCGCTCGATGTCGTTCAACATGCCGCCGCTTGTAGCCCTGCGCGCTGTCACTTCCGAGAGGTTTCCGCGAAGTTTCGCCGGAAAAGGAAACGCGGCCCGTAGCACTGGGCGAGCTTCGGGCCGCGTTTTTTACTAGGGGAAAGTGAACTGTGAAAAACCAGTAGCATCGTCCGGCCGCGTGCCAAGAAAAATCCCCACAGAAATGCGGCGCTACGATTCGCGGCGGATCCGCAATTTCATCTGCCGCGAGAGGAACCAGCGCACCGCGAGCATGTCGCACGTCGCCTTCCACGCGCGGCTGCCGAAGCCATACTTGCTCACGCCCGCCGTCCGCGGCCGGTGGTTCACGGGCATCTCGGTGATCTTGTAGCCGAGCCCCTTCACGAGTGCCGGGATGAATCGGTGCATGCCGCGGAAGAGAAACAGCGCGTCGCGGCATTCGCGGCGCATCACCTTCAGCGAGCAGCCCGTGTCATGCACGCCGTCGCGCGTGAAACGGCTGCGAACGAAGTTCGCGATGCGGCTGCTGATTTTTTTCGAGAGATTGTCCTGCCGCTGCTTGCGCCAGCCGACGACGAAATCGAAGCCCTCGTCCAGCTTTTCCATCATGCGCAAAATGTCCGCGGGATCGTTCTGCATGTCGCCGTCCATCGTCACGAGGATGTCGCCCTTCGCCGCCATGAAGCCCGCGTACATCGCCGCGCTCTGGCCGGTGTTTTTTTCAAACTCGATCACGCGCACGCCCGGCCCGCGCCGGATGCGCCCGAGGGTCTTGTCGGTCGAGCAGTCGTCCACGAGGATGAGTTCGTATTCGTGGCCGCGCAGCGCCGCGGCAAGCTCGTCCTGCAACGGGGCGACATTGTCTTCCTCGTTGTAGAGCGGGATGATCAGGGAAAGCATCGCGCGCGGTTGTAGCGGCGTGCGCGCGGATGGCGAGAGGGTTCGTGCGGCTCCTGCGTTTTCCGGGCGTGCCATGCACCTGGGCTATGCACCTGGGCAGAGGCAGTGAACTCCGAGCTGAATGCCCTGCCGCAGCGAGGAGCCGCAGGGACAAGCAGCCGCTACGGCTGGCGGCGCTTCACCCGCATCCAGATCGAGTTGGTATCCCCCAGGCGGACAGGCAGGATTTCGAGGACCTCGAACTGCTCCTCCATCCGCGCGAAGCCGATCCATTTGCCCAATGTCGCATCGGTCTTCTCGGGATTCGGTTTGTCGGCGCGCATGTTCACGGTAAAGCTCGACGGCGTGATGATGTCTCCGGCCTTCAGCATCCCGACCTCGCCGTTCACTTTCTTGAAAAAGTGTTCCCGCGGAAGAGAAGCTTCTTCTAACCCCGGTTTTCAACGCAGAGCCGCTGAGGAAACAGAGAAGAACGCTGAAGGACATTCCTCCATCTTTCTCTGCGGCCCCCTCCATCCACCTCTGCATCGCCGGGTTTAAATCCGACTCCGTTACACCTTCTCAGATCTTGAGCCGCGGCGCATCGTTCCACATCTCCTCGATGCGATAGTGCGCGCGTTTTTCGGGATGGAAAATATGGACGACCACGTCGCCGTAATCCGCGATGACCCACTGGCTGAGCGGATAGCCGTCCGTGCCGATGGGTCGGACTTTGTGCTCTTTCTTCAGGCGATCCTCGATTTCATTCGCGATGGCCTTGAGTTGCGGCTCGGAGGCGCCGGTGCAGATGACGAAAAAATCCGTGAACGATGAGAATTTGCGCAGGTCCAGCACGACGATGTCTTCGGCTTTCTTGTCGGCTGCGATGCTGGCGCAGAGCTTGGCGAGTTTGTCTGATTTAATGGGATTCTCCTTGGTAAATTTGGTGCGTCGCGATGATTTCGCGCACTGCTTCGGGCACCAGATAGCGGATGCTGCGCATCTGCGCAACGCGCTTGCGCACCTCGGTCGCCGAAATGTCCACCCGGCGATCCACCCGCGGGAAGTCGTGCGCAGGCGCGGAGGCATCGCGGCCGAAGACGACAAACTGCACCATGCCGCGCAGCTCGTCGTAGCGCCGCCACGTCGGAAGCTCGCGCACATTGTCCTCGCCGATGAGGCAGAAAAATTCGTCATCCGGAAATTTCGCGCGCCACGCCTCGACCGTGTCCACCGTGAAGCTCGGCCCCTCGCGTGTCGTCTCCGAATCATCGCACTCGAAACGCGGCTCGCCCGCGATCGCCGCACGCACCATCGCGAGCCGCACCGCCGGCGGCGCAGGAATGCGCATGAGCTTATGCGGCGACTGCGCGGCGGGGATGAAGATCACGCGATCCAGCGAGAGCCGCTCCATCGCCTCGCGCGCAAGAATCAGATGCCCGTGGTGAATCGGATCGAAGCTGCCGCCGTAGAGAGCCGTGCGCATCTTGCTTAGTAGAGCAGGTACGCCTGCCGCGCAGACCGGAACCGCTCGGCGACCGACTGCCAGCCCGCGATGATCGCCGCGGCGCTCACGCCCTTCTCGATCTGCGTGCGGAGGCTCGTGCTGCCGTAGATTTTCCACAGGATGTTGTCCGCATCGCGGTAGCGCGCGAAGATGCTGCCGCGCGAAAATTTCTGCGCGGCGCAGAGGAGCTGGATGTTCACCGCCGCGAGATTCACCGCGCTGTCCGCGCTGAGACTCAGCCGCGCGCCCGCGAATTCCTTCCGCGAATACGGCTCCGCGCTGCGCAGTCCGCACGACTGCAGCTCGCGCACGAATGCCGCGGAATCGAGCCCGCATTTCCCTGCGCACTGGAACGGCGCATCCGTGCCGATGCCCACATCGAGCGCCGCACCTTCGAGCGATCCGAAGATGCTCGTCGCCGCGTAATACGGCACCGACGCCGCGCGCGGGATGTTCGGCGAAGTCTGCACCCAGCGCAGGCCCGTGTGCTGCCACGTCATGTCGCGCGTCCAGCCCTGCATCGGCACGACGGTGAGCTGGCAGCGGCCGCCCGCCCATCCGTGCGCGTTCGCCATTTTCGCAAGTTCACCGACCGTCATCCCGTGCAGGTACGGCACCGGCAACTGTCCCACGAAGCTGATCCACTTTCCCTCGATGCCCGGCCCCTCGACGCGCGTGCCGCCGAGCGGATTCGGACGATCCAGCACAATGAACGGAATCTTCTGCTCGCCGCACGCCTCCATGCACTTCGCCATCGTGGAGACATACGTGTAGCTGCGCACGCCGATGTCCTGCATGTCGTACACGAGCACATCAATTCCGCGCAGCATCTCCGGCGTCGGCTTGCGCGTCGGGCCGTAGAGCGAATGCACCGTGAGCCCCGTCGCCGCGTCCTTGCGCGATGCGACGTATTTCCCCGCGCCGACCGTGCCATCAATGCCGTGCTCCGGCGAATACAGCGCGACGAGCTGCACGCCCTGCGCCCTTTTCAAAATGAGCCGCGTCTTCGTCCCCGCGGAGTCCACGCCAGTCTGGTTCGTCACGAGTCCGACGCGTTTTCCTGCGAGCGGCGCGAAGCCCTGCGACTTGAGCACATCAATGCCGAGATCCACCGCCGCACTGAGCGGCAGCGTGACGAGAAAAAATACGAGGGCGAAAATGCGGATCATCGCGCGCACCTTAGCACTCCCTTGCCCCATGCTGCCAACTTCGTTTCGCACAGCGCCGCCGGCAAGTGGAGCGGGTAAATGTCTGACTTATTTCCAGCTTCGCCAGGCTAGGATTTGCGTGCTCCGTCCGCCTTCTTCCGTCGCTTTTTCGCCACGGCTTTGCGCGATTTGCCGGCGGGCGCGGCAGCGCGTACGGGCTTTTTGCGCATGGGCTTTTTCTTGGATGCGGGAGTCAGTTTCAGCACTGGCACTTCGCGCGGTGCGATGGCGGCTGGCGACGGAGCAGTCTCGATTTCGACGCCGAAAATTTCGGCAAGGTCGGCACCCGCAAGCGCGTCATCCGTCACCGACGCAACCGGCGCGGTGGCGCTCGCACTCGCGGCGCTGATGAGATCCTGCATGTCCACTCCGCGCAGCGTGAAGAACAGCTCGGGCTTCGTGTCGAGCCGCGCGCCGACGCCGTAGAGCACGGCGGCGACGTGCTTGCACATGTCGGCCCAGTCGGGGCAGGAACAGCCGAGCTTGATCTCCGCCGGTGCGGGAAAAAGGCCGGTGCCCTTCGCGGTGATGTCGGCCAGGATTTCCTTCGAGAGCCGGCCTTGCAGGAGGTCGAGGAGGTTCGTGACTTTGCCCGCGCACCCCTTCGTGAATTGCTCCCATCGCTTCGCAGGGAGCGCGGTGATGTGGAGCGCAATCTTGTAGAGATCCGAGCCCTGCACGAGCGCCTCAATTTTTCCGCCGGTGATTTGCAGATCGATCACCGAGCCGTTGCGCGCGTAGGTGCGCCCGCGCGGGAGGCGGTTCTCGTAGTCGCTGTACGATTCGAGATTCGAGCACCACGCCTTGCCCCAAAACGTGGTCGCAATGGCGCGGCCTTCGATGCGAACCGGCGACACCGCGCGGCCTTTGCCCGCCAGTTTCTTCGCGGCTTTCTCCGCTTTCCTCCGCCGCTCGGCGACGGACACGTAGGGTTTGAATTCATACCAGGACATGGGCGCGATTCAGTGATGGTTGCACTGTGCAATCAAGATCCGATCACTCGCCGACGGTGGACTTCAGGTCGAGCGCGACGAACCGCAGCAGCTCGTCGTTCGACATTTCCGTGAACAACGTCTCCGCGCCGCCTTCCGGGCCGAGCACAGATTCCGCGAGCGCCTTCTTTTCGCTGATGAGCGCGTCAATGCGCTCCTCGATAGTTCCGCGGCAGACGAATTTGTGGACGAGCACATTCTTCTTCTGCCCGATGCGGAACGCGCGATCCGTCGCCTGATTCTCGATGGCCGGATTCCACCAGCGATCAAAATGGATCACGTGGCTCGCCGCCGTGAGCGTGAGTCCGGTGCCGCCCGCTTTCAGCGAGAGAACGAAAAATGGCGGGCCGTCGTCGCGCTGGAAATCGGCGACGAGCTGCTGGCGTTCCTTCACGGGCGTCGAGCCGTGCAGCACGAGGCCGGGGCGTCCGAAGACCTCGCGCAATCTCGCCGCGAGCGGCCCGGTCATCTCGCGGAACTGCGTGAAGACGATCGCCTTTTCCTGACGCGACGAGATCTCCTCACACAGCTCCGCGAGGCGCAGAAATTTCCCGCTGTCCTCGGGCGCAAACGCGCCATCGCCA